>JBATIN010000380.1:0-6599 GCA_049667765.1 Flavobacteriaceae bacterium | reverse complement strand
ATGCTAGGGATAGTAAGTATGATGGTCGATACCTCGATAAGACGTGGATCTTTAGGGTCGTGAGCGAGTAAGTGCTAAATGAAGTAAAAAATAATGCGCCGATCAACCATCTGATCGGCGTATTATTTTTTTAAGCATCTCAATATTATGAAGCTATTTTTTTATTTCCCTACTGATGAGCACCTCTAAATAGGCGACAGTATTCATTAAATACTTACGGTCATTGGTAATGGTGGTCATTGAAACAGCCCCTTGAAGCATAGTATATAACTGTTTTGCAAATTGCAACGGCGTTACCGGAAGTCGCAGTTCATTTTGGTGCACTCCGTTTTCAAGTACCAGGGCAATTTTTCCTTCTATTGTCTTTACGGTTTCTCTTACGGCTGCGGCCAATAGTTTATTGTGGTACTTGGCATCGAAACCAATGTTCAAGATGGGGCATCCGCCCAGTTCCATAGTATATATATCGTAATTTCTATAGAATTTGGTCAAAATGAATAATTTCTCAAGTGAGGTGCCCGGAGCATTCAATTGTTCATCGATAGCGGCAATAAGATGCTTACTATTGTACTCAAAAGCAGCCAGTGCTAGTGCTTCTTTATTTTCAAAATTACCGTAAAGCGCACCTTTTGTAAGACCGGTAGCTTCGGTAAGGTCACTCATGCTCGTGCCAACATAGCCCAATTTGTTAAAAATAGGGGCAACGGTCTCAATAATATATTTAGTGGTTTTTTCGGCTTTGGTAGACATGGTTGGTCTGTTTTTTTACGAAGATATATAATTTATATACTGTATGGTATATATTGTTAATAAAAAATCCGGAAGCCCAAGAGGCTGCCGGATTCCTTTCAAAAGCTATTATCGATAGTATTATACCAGTTCGTTTTGATTTCTAAAGACTAGTGCATCATCGAAAGCATCAATAAGTATTATACTATCAGGGGCTATAGTTCCGCTGAGCAGTTCTTTCGACAAGTTGTTCAATACATCTTTTTGAATTACTCGCTTTATAGGCCTTGCCCCATACTGTGGGTCGTATCCTTTTTTCGCCAGGTACATAATGGCCTCGTCAGTAGCATCAACGGTAATGTTTTGTTTTGCCAACAATTTTTTCAATCCGTTCAATTGCAATTTTACAATTTTTACAATATCATCTTCATTCAATGGCGAGAACATAATGATGTCATCGATCCTGTTCAAGAATTCAGGGCGTATCGTTTTGCGCAATAATCCCAATACCTCAACTCGAGCCGTTTCGGTGGCACTATGCAAATCATCGCTGTTCTCGAATTTTTCTTGAATGATATGGCTTCCCATATTGCTGGTCATTATGATGATAGTATTCTTAAAATCGGCGACCCTCCCTTTATTATCCGTTAGGCGACCTTCGTCTAAAACCTGTAAAAGGACATTAAAAGTATCTGGATGCGCTTTTTCTATTTCATCAAGGAGCACCACCGAATAAGGACGGCGACGTACCGCTTCGGTCAATTGGCCTCCCTCGTCATATCCTATATACCCTGGAGGTGCTCCTACCAATCGACTTACGGAATGTCGCTCCTGGTATTCGCTCATATCTATTCGGGTCATAGCATTTTCGTCATCGAACAGGTAGGCCGCCAAAGTCTTGGCCAATTCGGTCTTTCCGACACCGGTGGTGCCTAAGAATAGAAAAGATCCAATGGGTTTTTTAGTGTCTTGAAGTCCAGCCCTGCTGCGTCGTATGGCATCGGAAACTGCCTGAATCGCCTCTTCTTGTCCAACCACCCTTTTATGCAGAACATCTTCGAGTTTCAATAGTTTTTCACGTTCTGATTGCAGCATTTTGGTAACCGGTATCCCGGTCCATTTGGCAACTACTTCGGCAATATCTTCATTGGTGACCTCTTCTTTGATTAAGGTGCCGGAATGCTGTTGTTCTTGGAGATCATGTTGTAGACTTTCTAATTTTTCTTGGGCTTCTTTTATCTTTCCATAACGTAGCTCGGCTACTTTGCCATAGTCTCCATTGCGTTCGGCGCGTTCGGCTTCAGTCTTGAATTCCTCAATAGCATGCTTGGTCTTTTGAATATCGTCTACGACTGTTTTTTCGCTTTCCCATTGCGCGAAAATCTCATTGCGTTCCTCTTTTAAATTAGCCAAATCGGCATTTAAGGATTTTAACTTTGCTTTATCGTCTTCGCGTTTAATTGCTTCGATCTCAATTTCCAATTGCATGATCTTTCGATCGAGAGCATCAAGTTCTTCGGGTTTAGAGTCAATCTCCATTCTAAGTTTTGCAGCCGCTTCATCCATTAGATCAATAGCCTTATCCGGTAAAAACCGGTTAGTGATGTAGCGTTGTGAAAGCTCAACGGCAGCGATGACCGCCTCATCTTTAATGCGAACCTTATGGTGCGCCTCATATTTTTCTTTAATACCCCGAAGTATTGAAATGGCACTTTCGGTGTCCGGCTCATCGACTACTACTTTTTGAAATCTTCGTTCCAAAGCTTTATCCTTTTCAAAATACTTTTGGTACTCGTCTAAGGTAGTGGCTCCAATAGCCCTAAGTTCACCACGGGCCAATGCAGGTTTTAAGATATTTGCAGCATCCATGGCACCTTGACCGCCGCCTGCGCCAACTAATGTATGAATTTCATCTATGAAAAGCACAATGTCACCGTCAGAAGAGGTGACTTCTTTAATTACTGATTTCAAACGTTCTTCAAACTCCCCTTTGTACTTGGCACCAGCGATCAAAGCCCCCATATCCAGTGAATAAATCACCTTGTCTTTAAGGTTTTCAGGTACATCACCTTGTACTATTCTATGTGCCAAACCCTCGGCAATTGCTGTTTTTCCGGTGCCTGGTTCACCTACCAGCATAGGGTTGTTCTTGGTTCTGCGCGATAAAATTTGAAGAATTCTTCGAATCTCTTCATCTCTACCAATTACGGGGTCAAGCTTACCACTGTCGGCCAGTTTGTTGAGGTTTCGAGCATATTTTTCAAGTGCGTTATAGGTTTCTTCTGCACTTTGTGAGGTTACCTTGCCGCCTTTTCTTAGTTCCTCTATTGCGGCCGTTAAATCTTTTTCGGTTACCCCTTGATCCTTTAAAATATGGGCTATTTTACTTTTTGATTTGAAGATGGCCAAGATCAGATGTTCAACAGAAACAAATTCATCGCCCATTTTTTTTGCGATGATGGTTGCTTCATTCAATGTTTTTCCTGCTTCTCGTGAAACCATGATTTCACCACCGGATACTTTAGGAAAAGTTTCGATTTCCTTATCCAGTACCTTATTCAGCATGTCAATATTAACATTGAGTTTTTTTAATATAAATGGCAATACATTCTGTTCAACTTCAGAAATTGCCTTGAAAATGTGTTCATTTTCAATCTGTTGCTGGCCTAATTCCTGGGCAAGCAACTGGGCCTGCTGAATGGCTTCCTGAGATTTTATGGTTAAATTATTAAAGTTCATATCTACATTATTATTATCGTTATTGACTACTTTTATGCGATGTAAGTCAATAATCCTACCAACCCACATGAACGGACAAAATGGCGCGAATGTTCCCAAAAAACAAGACATTTCGGCAGACCGTAAGGTTGTTAAAGAGCAACGACTGATAAAGAAAGATAACATAATGTTCGGAAATATTTTCGGTAAGAAAAACAATGAGGAAAAAAAAGAAGAGGTTAAGATACCTTGGTTATATTTAACTTCTTTAGATCAGCTAATGGAAATAGAAAAGCGATCGGCACAAAAGACCCAGATGATATTCAAGCATTCCAGTACTTGTGGCATTAGTAGCATGGTCTTGAATATGTTCGGACGTGGATTTGATTTTAAAGCAAATGGGGTAGATATCTATTTTTTAGATTTGCATAAGTATCGTGAAGTATCAAATGAGGTAGGTTATAAATTTCAGGTCATGCATCAATCTCCTCAGCTATTGATTATTAAAAATGGGGTAGTGGTTGCACATGATTCGCATGGCTCAATTAATCAGATCGACCTTCAAAGGTATGTGTAGAAAAAGGCATTATTATACGTTATTGCTAGGTTCGTAGCAATCCACGATTCATTATCTGTCGCTATAATACTTCACTGCGTCTATAATGACGGTAATTGTATTTTTTATTAAACCTCTTTTATTCAAAACGTTGTTTTGCCAAAATGGTTTTAAGTCTATTTTTAAGGTCTTCACCGGCGTCATATACCATTTGCTCATTAGTAGGAAACGGTACTGCCGCCAAGTTTAACAACGCAACCAGGTCATTGTCCAAAGCCCTTTTGTCTCCATTATAGTTGGCATATACATGCTCAAACACAAATTCGCTGGAGAGTGGGTATGAATTTATTTCTTGCTGTTTTTTCAACTCCGTAAAACGAACTACACCCTCGACTTGTGCCGTTTTAAATTGGGTGAATTGGTAGAAATTACACGTAACCGTCTTGAATTTATCTACCTTTATTTTGTTGCCAAGACTGTCACGAACAACGTTACCATTGGAATCAACAGCATATTTGTACCCATCTTTTATCTGTTTTTCTTTTATAATCTGTTTTTCGCGCACCTGTTCTGGAGAAATATCGATATTCTTTAACGACAATTCCATGGCATAGTCGTAATCGATATTCGGCAATGGGTTGGTGTGATATTCTGTCCATAATTTGTCTAGGCCATAGGTGTTGAAATTCAATAACTCGGCTTCCAATCTTTCGGGAACGATTTGTTCGGTATCATTGCTCATTTGGACCTTGACGTAGTCGAGACCTTTAATATAGGCTTCCTCTTTTTTCAATTTGCTATCTTCGAATCCTGGGTTGATCTCATTTAAATAAACAAAATCATCATAGGCTTTTCTGTAGTCGTATTTATTTGTGGCGTTTTCCAATAGATCGGAGGCATTATCATACAAGTGTTCAGATAGCTGATTTTTGGCGTCCAATAAATCATTGTCATAATTTTTGAAGTTGAATTTTGCGTCCCTGTTTTCTTCATAAATCCTAAGTGGTAACAATGGTTTTATGCGCTCTTGAAAGTTTTTTAGATTATTGTAGCTATTATGGATGCTTTCATAGTTTGCCGGATTTCCATCATTCTCCAGAAATGCGATTTGTTCCAATTCGCGCTCGGAATATCTATTGAACGCCTCTTCCAGCATTAGAATATAAGGCTGATTATTTCTCTTAGTCTTGTTCTCCACCAAATTCATCAATGAATTTTGAATGGCATTCGAATAATTTCCGGTATTTATGGCTTGCTGAGTTTTTTTAACTCCGCCACAGGCTGTCAAAAGGATGAGTAGAACAAAGAATAGTAGAACTTTTTTCATGACGATAGGTTTTACTGTTTCTATATGGTTTTCAACAGCCGTGCCAAAAATGGGCTTATAGATAACGTAAAACGATGAACTATCGTATGAATTCGTCAAAGTACCTTAAAAAGGGCGAACTACTTCTTTTTGGGTTTAAATACGGGAAGTAGTTTTGTGCTCAATTCACCAAATCCTAAGCGAACCCCATTTTTCGTGCAGTATCCCCTCATGGTGATTACATCACCGTCTTGCACAAAGGTTCGATCATCCCCATTGTTCAAACGAATGGGTTTAGTGCCCTGCCAAGCAAGTTCTAATAATGAACCATAAGAATCAGGTGTCGGCCCCGAGAGCGTACCGCTGCCCATCATGTCGCCACTATTCACACGACAGCCATTGCTCGTATGGTGGGCCAGTTGTTGTGACATCGTCCAGTACATATACTTGAAGTTCGATCGAGTTATGGTGTTAGGCGTTCCTCCTTCAGGGGTGATATCTACCTCTAATTGAATGTCAAAACTGTGTTTTCCTGTTTGCTTCAAGTAAGGGAAAGGTTCAGGATCTTGTTTGGGGCTTTCGACCCTAAACGGTTCAAGGGCATCGAGTGTTACGATCCATGGGGAAATTGACGAGGCAAAATTTTTGGCCAAAAAGGGTCCTAATGGCACATATTCCCATTTTTGAAGATCACGTGCGCTCCAATCGTTAAAAGCAACCAATCCAAAAATGTAGTCCTCGGCTTCCTTAATGTTTATGGGTTCTCCCATAACGTTTCCATCAGTGGTAATGAAAGCCATTTCCAATTCAAAGTCGACCGCCTTTGATGGTCCGAAAATCGGTTTGTTGGCCCCTTTTGGAAAGGTTTGACCCATATGTCTTCTGATCGCCGTTCCACTGGGAACGATCGTAGAACTACGGCCGTGATACCCTACCGGTAAATGTAACCAGTTGGGCATTAGCGCGTTTTCCGGGTCACGAAACATAGTGCCCACATTTGTCGCATGCTCTCGGCTTGAATAAAAATCGGTATAATCACCAATTTGCACTGGCAATTGCATTTCTATTTCATTCATCGTAAACAAGACGATTTTTTTGTGCTCTTCGTTGTTTTGAAGATCTTTGTTCGCTAGGTCAAAGATTTGGCTGATCCTGTTTCGTACCAAGCGCCATGTTTTTTTTCCGTCTGAGATAAAATCGTTCAGGGTATCTTGTAAAAAAATATCATCTGTCAATGGTATTCCATCAAAATAGCCTAATTGATGCAAAGCCCCCAAATCAATTGCATGG
>JBATIN010000379.1:0-1897 GCA_049667765.1 Flavobacteriaceae bacterium | reverse complement strand
ATTCGTTGTTCTGTCAAAAATATAGCCGTAATTCGTAACTCCAAAATGATCTCTATATATTTCGTGGAGAGCGATCACTTTTTCAGTATTTATGTTTATGCCGTCCTTAATCTTACATACCACGTATGAATCGTAAAATGACAGTTCGGCAAAAGACAGTTCTGTTTGAAGAATTGGTGAATCTATCATACGCTTTAAACTTTTACTTAAAGTTAAAAAAAATCCATTGCACAATGAACTTAATGTATTTATTTTTAAGATATCAGGATAATTTTTCTTTAGATCCATTCATTATTACAATGATAAAACAAAATTTATATCCCTTATTCAGTCCCTTTTTGGCATTTCCGATCTAATACCTAATTTAGTCAAGTGAATCTTAACTTTATGCAAACTCCCATAACCTATCTCAAAGGTGTAGGCCCGAATCGGGCAGAAACCTTACAGGGAGAACTGGGCATTCATACCTATCAAGATCTTTTGAACCTTTTTCCCAATCGCTATTTAGACAAGACCAAATACTATAAGGTTGCCGAATTACAGCGAAACAGCTCTGAAGTTCAGATCATTGGTAAAATCGTCAATTTAAAAACTGTAGAACAAAAAAAGGGAAAGCGTTTGGTGGCCACCTATGTTGATGAAACTGGCCAAATGGAACTGGTGTGGTTCCGCGGACAAAAATGGATCCGTGATAACCTTAAATTGAACACACCTTATGTCATCTTTGGAAAATGCAATTGGTTCAACGGTACATTCTCCATGCCGCATCCTGATATGGAATTGCTCGCGGAGCATGAGCAAGGCCTCAAAGTTTTTATGCAACCTATTTATCCATCTACCGAAAAACTGAGTAATCGTGGCATTACCAACAAAGTGGTCAGTAAGTTGATTCAACAACTGTTTTTGGATACCAAAGCTGATTTCGCTGAAACCCTTTCCGACGGAATCTTACATGAACTACGGTTAATGAACAAAAGTGATGCCTTGTTGAACATCCACTTTCCAAAAAGTCAGGTTTTGCTGGCCAAGGCGCAATTCCGCCTAAAATTCGAGGAGCTTTTTTATATTCAAATGCAGCTTTTGATAAAAAAGATGCTGCATAAGCAAAAAATCAAGGGTTTTAATTTTGACCAAGTGGGCGAACTGTTCAATGATTTTTATGAAAATCATCTTCCTTTTGAATTAACGGAAGCGCAGAAAAGAGTCATTAAGGAAATACGTTTTGATTTAGGCAGCAATGCACAAATGAATCGTTTATTGCAAGGGGATGTAGGCTCGGGTAAAACTATTGTGGCTGTCATGATCATGCTTCTGGCCATCGATAATGGATATCAAGCCTGTTTGATGGCGCCGACCGAAATTTTGGCAAACCAACATTATATTGGAATCAAAGAACTTTTAGATAAGGTCGGTATCAATTGTGCCTTGTTGACCGGATCAGTTAAAAAATCGGCCCGAAAAATTATTCATGAGCAGCTTGAAAATGGGGAACTACATATACTAATAGGTACCCATGCCTTATTAGAGGATAAGGTTCAATATCAAAATTTGGGTTTGGCGATCGTCGATGAGCAACACCGTTTTGGAGTGGCTCAACGTTCAAAACTTTGGCACAAAAATGAATATCCCCCACATGTTTTGGTAATGACAGCTACACCGATTCCGAGGACACTTGCCATGAGTTTATATGGGGATTTGGATATTTCCGTGATTGATGAGCTTCCACCTGGCAGGAAACCTATTAAAACGGTACATCGCTTCGATTCAAATCGACTAAAAGTTTTCGGATTTATTAGAGATGAGATTAAAATAGGGCGACAGATTTATGTGGTATATCCGCTGATACAAGAATCCGAAGCCATGGATTATAAAGATCTGATGGATGGCTACGAGAGCA
>JBATIN010000378.1:0-1749 GCA_049667765.1 Flavobacteriaceae bacterium | reverse complement strand
AATCGATTTCTTAGCCTTGGCACCCATTTTCTTTAGTTTTTCTATACTATTGATGATGTTTCCGCGGCCGTCGACCAATTTGTTCATGGCGCCTTTATACTCGTCTTTGGCATCGTCCATTTTTTTGCCCACTTTCATGAGATCACCGACAAAACCTTCGAATTTGTCATAAAGCGCTCCGGCCTGTCTTGCTATCTCAATGGCATTGCGTTGCTGTTTTTCGTTGTTCCACATACTATCGATCGTGCGTAAAGTGGCCAATAAAGTAGACGGAGTAACGATAACGATATTTTGTTCAAAAGCTTTGTTATACAGTGAGTTATCATTGTTTATTGCAATGGCGAATGCAGGTTCTATGGGGATGAACATCAGCACAAAATCAGGACTCTCCATTTCATAAAGGTCCTCATATTTTTTGGCGGAAAGCTGGTCAACATGCTTTCGTAATGAATTGATATGGTCTTTCAAAAATTTATCCCTGAGCAGGTCGTCTTCGGTATTTACAAAACGTTCGTAATCGGTTAAGGAAACCTTGCTATCTACAATCATTTTTTTGCCATCGGGCAGGTGAATAATAACGTCAGGAAGCACCCGTGAACCATCGGCCAAGGTAAAACTCTGCTGCACGGTATACTCACGGTCTTTTTCGAGTCCTGATTTTTCCAAAACTCGTTCTAGTACCAATTCGCCCCAATTCCCTTGCATTTTACTATCGCCTTTTAGCGCTTTGGTGAGGTTTTCGGCCTCCTGGGTAATCTTTAGGTTTTGGGTTTGAAGGTTGAGCAATTGCTCTTTAAGGGCTGAGTGTATACTGATATTCTCCTTTTGACTCTCTTCTACCTTTTTCTCGAACAACTGAATTTTTTCGTTTAAAGGGGTAAGAATGTCCTTTATGTTTTTCTCGTTGCGTTCGGTAAATTTCAGGCTTTTTTCTTCCAATATTTTATTGGCCAGATTTTCGAACTCTTTAGTAAACTTTTCCTGTAGTTTTTCTACTTCCTCTTTCTGTTCGAGGTTTTTAAGCTCCATATTCTCAAGGTCGGCCTGATAGCGTACTATCTGATTGCCTAAGCGCTCTTTTTCAGACCGCAGTTCGTCTTTTTCTTTTTCGACACTTAAGTTGCGATTTTCTAGCTCCGTTTTGTTGATTTCTAATTGTCGCAGCTCTTCGGTGAGCCTACTTTGGCTCGATTTGGTCTTCAGGCCTTGGATGTAATTCCCTAAAAAATAGCCGACGGCAAGGCAAATTAAGCCTACGATAAGATATATTAAATACTCGTTCATTCTTGTTAAAAAGTGTTCGAAGTAAAGATACAAGATTGATGCTAAAACTAAATGCTTGCCACGCTCTTACTTGTTAACACGAAAAGTTCCCGTTTTGGCATCAAATAAAACCGCATCGGGCGGAAAAAGGGTTTCAAATGCCTTTTGTTCGATAAGCTCACAAGGTTGCCCAAACGGATTTCGGGCATTATCCAACAACAACATTCGATCACAAAGTTGAATCGCCATTTCAATTTCATGGGTGGTGAAGACAATTGTCTTATTTGTGCTGTGGGCAATGGACTTCAAAATTTTTAAAATCTGAACTTTGTGGTATAAATCAAGATGCGTCGTGGGTTCATCTAGCAAAATAATCGAGGTGTCTTGTGCTAAAGCTCGCGCGATCATCACCCGCTGAAGTTGGCCATCGCTTAGTTCATGGCATTTTTTATGCTGTAAGGGTTTGAGTTCCAATAGCTGAAGTGC
>JBATIN010000377.1:0-6664 GCA_049667765.1 Flavobacteriaceae bacterium | reverse complement strand
GCTGTATGCTCACCTCTAACCTCAAAATTAGCTTCTGGAAAAGACTGGCCCCAAGAAACACCATCGGCACTGAACCAAATGTTCTTAACCGAGGTGGTAGAAAACCCTCCGATGACCCATAGTTTATCTTGAAACGAGCTTAACGTCATGTTTACCGAAGCTGCAGAAAAAGGTGCAGAATCTGTGGCCTGAACCCAGGTAACACCGTCAGTACTAGACCAAGCATCTTTAAAATTCAGATTACCGTTCCATCCACCAACAACCCATATTTTACCATCAAAAACGGTTGTGGCATGACCTGATCTTGCCGGAAACGTAGCTGAAGCCGTTTCTTGCACCCAAACGATACCATCAACAGAAGACCAAACATCATTCTTATATTCAACACCATCATAACCGCCCATAACATAAATTTTATTATTGAGCACAGCGGCGGTAAGACCATCTCGACCCCCAAAACTGGTAGATGCAGTTTCTGTCCAGTCTGCACCATTGTCGCTTACCCAAACATCATCTAAATACTCTAATTCTTGCGTTGGCGGAAGGCCTGGACCATTATCGATTGTTTGCAAGGCGGTTCCGCCCATTACTACCAATTGATTGTTAAAAACAACTGTAGCATGACTTGTACGCTTGCTAAAATTGGCATTGGCACCAATCAATGACCAGGTTGCTCCATCAGTTGACGACCAAACATCATTTTGAAAACCATCGTCATCTTCACCACCGATTACCCAAATTTTATCATCGAATACTGCCGATGTATGCCCTGCCCTTGCCGAAAATTCAGCCGCTGCGGCTACCGGTGTTGTTGGGGCAGTAAGCCCTTGTGTGGTAAAATTGAAGACACTACTTGAGGTGGTATTCCCTTCTGCATCTTTAGCCACGACCTTCCAACTATAATTAGTGGCACGTTCTAGGCTAGTGGTCACGGTAACCGTAGTAACTGACAGCCCTCCGGCCAATAAGGTAGCCGGACTAGCAGTTGTATCTAAAAAAACATCATAGCTTACCGCATCGCCATCTGGATCTACTGCAACTTGCCAACTTAGGGTCGGCAAATAACCAATACCGTTGGCGCCGTTCGCTACCTCAACTAAATTAAAAGCGTTTGGTGCTTTGTTCACTGGATCAACTTCCGGAGAATCATCACTCTTTTTACACCCAAAAAGGGCAATGGCCATAAAGCCCAATACACTGATTCTTGTTGTTTTCATATAATTTTTTTTAATTAAAATATAGTGAACCACCTCTAATAAGGTCGTTCATTAATAAAATGTCTCACTCTTAGACTGTTAACCCAAGTTTCAACATACAATTTAGATAATCTTTTTTATCGTTCAGAACCAAAGATTCTATTGGATTTTAGATTACAATTGCAAAAATAATAAAAGTTTACCAGCAAAAACTATCTTTTCGTTAAACGACAAAATACCCTATTCAGCTAACATTCAATATCTCTCAACTTATAACTATTTTAATAGCGGTTTATTTTAAAAAACCAATTAATCTCAACTCGGTTAGCCTCCTTTACCTCTATTTGCTATAAAATTGAAGAGCATAAACCGTAGTTGTGTATATTAGAACCTTTAATCTGTAACATTTTACCGTTTATGCAACTAAAATTAAAACACCCAACTAAAACCAATTTATGATACAACTGAATAAATTGACTAAGTCGTTCTCGATTAAAACGGGAAAAGGATTTAAAAAAACTACCACAACGGTCAATGCCGTAAACCAGATATCGTTTGAGTGTAGGCCAGGTAGAATTTTTTCGCTGTTAGGTCCCAATGGTGCCGGAAAAACAACTTGTCTTCGAATGATCGCGGGCATAATTAAACCGACCTCGGGCACCGCCATAGTCGACAATGTCGATATTTCTATAGATAACGAAAAGGTGAAGAAACACATTGGGTTCCTTACCGGTTCAACAGGACTATATGAACGCTTGAACGCCGATGAAACCCTAGACTTTTTTGGAAAAGTCTATCGAATTCCGGAAGCCAAATACAAAGACAGAAAAGAATACCTCTTTGAAAAATTGGGAATAAATGACTTCCGCAAAAAACGCCTGGGGCAAATGAGTACCGGTATGAAACAAAAAGTGTCCATTGCCAGAACCTTGATCCACGACCCCGAAGTCTTGATATTCGATGAACCAACTAGCGGGCTTGATGTTATTACCGCCGAGAGTATTATTGAATTGATACGCGAATCGAAGCAAAATAATAAAACGGTTATTTTTTCATCTCATATTATGAGCGAGGTCGACCTTTTGTGCGACGATCTGGCCATTATCAACCAAGGTTCTATAATTTACAACGACACTTTCGAAACATTTAAAAGTGAAATGAAGGCCAACAACCTGACACAAGAATTTATTAACCGCATAAAGGAAGCCTAAAATGAGCGATTTGATCTTAATTATAAAGAAAGAGCTTTCTGAGCTTTTAAGGGATAAAAAAACGATTATCAACTCGATTGTATTGCCCACCCTGCTGGTCCCCATCTTAATTTTGGGTTCAGTAAAGGTAACCCAGATGATCAATGACAATCAAAGGGAAGAATCGGTACGGATCGGACTGGTAAATGCCCCGCAAGATTTTATGGCATTGCTTAAAAACGATTCATTGAACCAAGTTGTGCAATTCGATAAAGAGCAGGATTTTAAAATCTTGATCAATAACGACACGGTACAAACCGCATTGGTATTTCCCTTGGACTGGAAATCACAAATGGACAGTTTGGCCACTAGTGAAATTAAAATTTACCGAAACGGAACCAAAGACAATGTTAACCAACGAGTCTCCGACGTTATTGAACTGTACGGAAGCCAACTTAAGGCACAAAGGGTCGGGCAAATGGCCATCAATATTGATAAATTAACGCCTTTTCGAGAGAACATTATTGAAATCAGTGAACAGAAAGAACTTATCGGCAAGCGGATCGGCGGCTTTATCCCTTATTTATTCATATTGACCATGTGGGGCGGTTGCCTCTTGGCCGCCATTGACCTTGTCACCGGCGAAAAGGAAAGAAAGACCATAGAGACTACCCTTTCATTACCCATTTCGAAGTTTAAGGTTTTGCTGGGGAAGGCAATCGTAGCTTCACTTTTAGGGTTCATTCCGGCAGTGCTTAACTTGTTAGGTTTAATCATAGGCCTAAAATTCATTGATGGAATTCCAGATTTTTTCACACAAGCGATTGGCGAGATGTTGAATTTACAGTCGATCACCTTGATATTGCTATTGTTGATTCCTTTTGCACTGTTTTTATCAGGCTTGATCATCGCACTAATTGCCGGAGCCTCTACCTTTAAGGAAGCCCAAAGCAAGGCAACCCCTATTATTATGCTGATTATTTTACCATTGGTACTGGCTTTGATGCCGGGAATAGAATTAACCTGGACCACCGTACTGGTACCTGTGCTGAATATAGGTCTTGGAGTTAAGGAAATTATGGCAGGCACTATAGACATGGCACAATATGCCGTAATATTTTTATCCTTGGTAGCCTTTGCAATTGGTGCCGTCTATATGAGCTATCGGAAATTCTCCGATGAGAATGCCATTCTGAAATAATACCAAAGAACAACCAGGAGATAACAATTGCATAACGATTTCATCTGGTACACCTTTTTTATCTAGGGATAAAACGCAAAGGAATTTTTTTGGGCCGCAGTGATATTAGTGGATTTAATTCTACAGATTCCAACTCTGTTAGTATTTGATACTTTTTTAAAATACCTGCTATTACCAGCACCATCTCGTACATCGCAAAATTATTGCCTACGCACATTCTTGGGCCTGCACCAAATGGGTAATAATAGTCCTGCAAGTCTTTATTATTGGTCGGGTCGAATCGTTCGGGTTTGAAGGCTTCAGGTGAATCCCAAAATTCAGTTTTTCGGTGAAGTTCATAAACTGCAAGCAGAATCATAGTATTCTCTGGTATAGAATGCTGTCCTAATTGGTCCTCGGCTATTGAGATACGATCAATGTAATATGCTGGCGGATACAAACGCAACCCTTCTTCAACGCATTGCTTTATATACGAAAGCGCTGAAATATGTTGAAGGATATCCCTTTTTTCAAGATCAACTTTTGATATGCACTCAAATGCTTTTTGCTGTATTTCGGGATTTTTTGCTATCAGATAAAGGGTGAAGCCTAGTGCATTGGCGGTTGTTTCATGACCTGCGGTAAACAAAATCAACACTTCGTCAATGAGTTGGTCTCTAGACATAGATGTACCATCTTCATAGAGAGCCGCCAATAACATATCGAGTAAGTCATCTTTTTTTTCTTCTGATGCTATACGCTCGTCTATAATCTTATTGAGAATATTCCGTGCCTTTTTCGAGAGTTTCACATGGCGGCCGATTGCACCGCTTAACTTGAACCACCAGTTCAGATAGGGCTGTCTCATTTCCCGAATGAGCATTTGCTGGTTGATCTCCGTGATTTGCTTAAGTTCGGCCATCTGCGGTTGAATATCATTCCGGCTAAAAAGCGATTTGGCAACCACCTGAAAAGCAAGATCGCCCATTAACGGATAAATGTCCTGTAACTCGTAAGGGCGAATGCGTTTCAGTTCATCTTGAATGGCCGTGTTCATAATGCCTAACAGGCCCTCTAATTTCTTTTTGTGGAATGCCGGCTGTACCATTCTGCGGTGTGTACGCCAATGCTCGCCGTTAGAGGTGAGTAGGCCCTTACCGATATACTTGGCCAAATCGCGCGTTTGTAAAGGGGATTTGTGATATTTTTTATGATGTTTTTGAAGGATTTGTTTTATAAACTCCGGACTTCTTGTAAATACAATCGTCCCACTAAGTCCAATTTTAACCTGAAAGGTATCTCCGAATTTTTCAAAATTTCGATGATGAAAAGGAAGCGGATTCTTTAGAATGGCCTTGCGGTTCTTAATGACTTGATATGCGGAAACTACAGGCAGGTTTTTCATTAGAATAGGCCAGGTTGCATTCCTCCCTTAATCCTTCCTAAATGACGGTAGGCCAATTCGGTAACCTCACGACCTCGAGGCGTACGCATGATAAATCCTTGTTGTATCAAAAAAGGTTCATAGACCTCCTCAATGGTTTCTGCACTTTCCGAGACCGCGGTGGCCAAAGTAGTAATTCCAACAGGCCCTCCTTTAAACTTATCGATTATGGTCGTCAAGATTTTATTGTCCATTTCATCGAGCCCATGGGTATCAACGTTCAATGCCTTGAGGCTGAATTTTGAAATCTCCATATCAATACTTCCCGTGCCTTTTATTTGGGCAAAATCGCGTACCCTTCGTAATAGGGCATTGCAAATTCGCGGGGTACCTCTGCTCCTACCTGCAATTTCTATAGCGGCATCTTGCGTAATTGGCACTTTTAAGATTTCGGCACTTCGTTCTACAATCGTCGATAATACCTCGGTAGAATAGTATTGCAATCTACTCTGAATGCCAAATCGGGCGCGCATTGGAGCTGTCAAAAGCCCAGAACGTGTAGTTGCGCCTATCAACGTAAAAGGATTTAAATTGATCTGAACCGACCTGGCATTCGGGCCCGTTTCGATCATGATATCGATTTTATAGTCCTCCATAGCAGAATAGAGGTACTCCTCAACTATCGGGCTCAGTCTATGGATCTCATCGATAAAGAGCACATCTCTTTCGGAAAGATTGGTCAAAAGTCCTGCTAAATCACCCGGTTTATCAAGTACTGGTCCTGACGTTATTTTGATTCCCACACCAAGCTCATTTGCAAGAATATGGGCCAAGGTAGTTTTGCCCAATCCAGGAGGACCGTGAAAAAGGGTATGATCAAGTGCTTCCTCCCGTTGGTTGGCAGCTTCAACAAAAATTTTAAGGTTTTCCAAGACCTGCTCCTGTCCTGTAAAATCGTCAAAAGTTATGGGCCGCAAAGCCCTTTCTATATCAATTTCCTCAGGGGAGAAATGTTCTCCGGTAGCATCTAAATATTCGTTCATATAGCAACAAAGATAATAAAAGTAAGTATCAAAAATCTTGTGTTCCAAAGACGGCCGAGACCATCAATATGACTTTTATCATATTATTTGACCGAAAAAATACTGACCTTTAACACTTGCTATTCACAAAAAAAAATTAAATCATGTCAGCACCTTTCAATTTAACTGCGTACGGTATCAATACAACAAAAATCTATAGAAATACCAGTGTTCCCATTTTGTATGAATTAGGCCTCCGTTTAGAAAAGGGGACTGCCATTTCAGATGTTGGTGCACTAATGACTTATTCCGGCGAAAAAACCGGCAGAAGCCCTAAGGACAAACGCATTGTAAAACACCCAGATTCTGAAAAAAATATAGACTGGGGTGCTATCAATATAGGGCTCGACGAGCATACTTTTATGGTCAATCACGAGCGTGCGATAGATTATCTGAATATCTGCAAGCATTTATATGTAGTCGATGCGTACGCAGGTTGGGATCCCAAATATAGAATCAAGACTAGAATTATCTGCACACGTGCATATCATGCCCTATTTATGCAGAACATGTTGATTATGCCTACTGAAGAAGAACTTGCAACCTTTGGAGAACCGGACTATGTCATTTTCAACGCTGGCCAGTTTCCGGCGAACCAATATACTTCAGAAATGACTTCCAAAACCAGTGTA
>JBATIN010000376.1:0-5661 GCA_049667765.1 Flavobacteriaceae bacterium | reverse complement strand
GGATGATACTCTAAAGCTTTTTTACGGTACGCCTTTTTTATCTCGGCGGCCGAGGCATTTTTAGAAATGCCCAATATGTCATAAAAATCTTCTTTCATACCCGATATTTAATTTCCGACGACCACTTTTGGATGTCGAATAATCTTATCACCGAGTTTATACCCCTTCTCGATAACGTCAATAATTTTCCCCTTGAGTTTTTTATTAGGTGCTGGAATTTGGGTAATCGCCTCATGTAAATCGGCATCGAAGACATCGCCCGACTCGGTGCCAACTTCTTGCAATCCTTTAGAATTAAGGGTCTCCCTGAACTTTCCACGAATCAGTTCTACTCCTTTTAAAAGCTCATCGTTTTCTGCCTTTGAGAGTTCTTTTAAGGCCCTATCAAAATCATCCAAAACAGGAAGTAAGGAAACCATGATTTCTTGTCCTGCGGTTTTAAAGAGATCCATGCGTTCTTTTGAGGTTCTCTTCTTATAGTTCTCAAATTCAGCGAATAGCCTCAAAAACTTATCTTTCTCTTTGCCTATTTCTTCACGAAGCTCTTCTTCAATGCTCATTTCTTCCAAGGCTTCGCTCTCATCTTGGGTATCAAAGTTCTCGGAGGCTTCTGTTATATTTTCCTCCATTTCTTCTGCTTTGTCATTTTTGTTCATCTACCTATACGTTTTAATGCACTTTTTCAGAGGGCAAAAGTACTGCCAATTCTTTAAAAATGTCAAAATGTCACTAAAGATTAAAAAAAAATCCCGAGTAAACGGGATGGGAGATTCTTCTAAACCAAGGTAGCTATGCGAAGTCAAGAACTATATTCTTTCTTATATAAAGTGCTCACTGATTCTGCACTTCCTTTTTTTTCGTAGATTTCTTCAAGGGCCACACATATGTTATTGTAGTTGAAGACAAACCCTTCACCCTCTATTTTTTGACTGCTAACCCTTTGACTAGCAAACAAAAGATAAGACATTTCCCCAAGTAATACACGCATAATGAACTTAGGAATATTAGGCAAAACCAATGGCTTTTTCAGCACTTTTGCAATCTCTTTCACCAGCTTTTCGTTGGTTACCGGGTTAGGGCCTACGGCGTTATAAATACCCGATAAGCTATTCTCAACAACGAAGAGAAAGATACGTGCCAAATCATTAATATGTACCCATGATTGCCACTGTTCGCCACTGCCAAAAGCAGCACCGACATAATTTTTTATCGGTTTTGCCATTTCAGGCAGGGCGCCACCTTCGGCCGAAACCACCAAGCCGATCCTCACTTTGGCAAGATTCATTTCAAATATTTTGAAGGTGTCCATTTCGGTTTCCCAAGTTTCGACAACCTCACCCAAAAAGCTGTCGTCGACCTTAGTTTCGTCCTCGGTATAAAACGAGCTCAACGAATCTGGGTAGACTCCAATGGCCGAGGCCGACACGAAAGATGATATAGTTTTACTATCAACAAGGGCAAGTGCTTTATGTAGTGTTTTTAAGGAATTTATCCTACTCGAAACAATTTCTTTTTTATAGCTTTCCGTCCATCGTTTAGATATATTTGCCCCAGCTAGATTAATAATGGCCGCGACTCCGTCAAAGGCCTCCAAATCAATTTCTTGGGTATCCGGATTCCAGTAAAAGCCTTGAAATTTTTCTTGGGAAACAATTTTTTTTCTACTTGTAGTCAAGTAATTTACCCCAATGTTATGCTGATGGCATAAACTCACGATCTCACCTCCGATTAAACCTGTCGCACCTGTAATCAACACTCTCATTTTACAAAGGTATGTGATATACTTCGAGACAGATCACTATTTAATTTCGATTTAACACTTGAAGAATTGCTTCAAAAACGCACAGCATAATATGTCATAAGGAACACTTGGTCGCTCGTAACATTTCTCGCTTACCTGGAGGGCCGGGTAGCCTTTCAACTTCAAATCCAACCGCTAGCATGGCACGGCGTACACTACCTTTCGCCGCATAGGTGACAAGAATTCCACCTGGTTTTAAGGTCAGGTACATCGCTGCAAAAATATCCTCCGTCCATAATTCGGGCTGAACACGTGCGCCAAAGGCGTCAAAATAGACGAGGTCGAATGCATTTTCAAAAGCAATCTCCTTAAAATCTACCTGGATTTTTGTGAAATTGAAATTTTCAGAAAGCGCAATTTGTTCATTCCAAGGACCCAAGTGCATCCTCGAAAATTCTAGAGCATGGCTTTCCGCATGTAAGGCAGAAATATAGTTAAGGGCTTGGAGTTCACTATCAGATATAGGATATTTTTCTATGCCCGTGTAGTCAATCTTTAAGCACCTTTTTTCAGTCTCCAAATACGTTATCAAGGCATTTAGGCCCGTGCCAAAACCCAACTCCAAAATAGAAAGTTTCCTATTTTCAAAGAGGGCAAGGCCTTTCGCGATAAACACATGGTATGCCTCTTGTATAGCGCCGTGTATAGAATGGTAATGTTCATCCCAGTCTTTTATATGAATGGTAATAGAGCCATCGGCTGTGGTGATGATTTCCCTTTGCAACCTATTGTTTTAAAAGCACACCATCGGCTTCGAAACTAAATGTCTTTTTCGGCTCGGTTATCTGGGCAATTTCAGTTTCCGTTGCGCCACCGTCTTCGGCATAGTGCCTTTGGTCATCAACCGACATGGCTTCTACAAAGGCTTTACCATGAACAATTACTTCTTTACCAGCTATATCTTTCGGCATAAAAAAACCATAGTCTTTAAACTTCACCATAGTTTCTTTACCATCTTGCAATTGCAGTTTCATCCAACACCCTTTTGATTGGCATACCTCAGTAACGGTAGCGGTAAACTTGGTGTTCAAGGTATCGGCAACGGCAAGCGCATTAAATTTTTCAACCATTTCATCACCAGAAAGGCTTCCAGTTGCTTCAATTTTATCACCGAAAGTCAAATATTCGGCTTCTATAGGGTCTGTTTTAGAGGCTTCTTCTTTGGCCACTTGCCCTTTACACGCGCCAAAAAGCATTAAAAAAACAAACAATAGGTTAAAAGTTTTCATATCCTTCATAAATTTAGGTTTACACTACAAAACTGAACAATTTTGACCAAAAAAAGAAGACTTCCTTGCTATAAATAGTTAATTTTACGCTTTAAATCATTGATAAATGAGCAATATCACAGATACCATTTCGGTAGAAAAGACCAAAAATTCTAAAATCGACCAAGTCGATTTTAACAATCTTAATTTCGGCAGTGTGTTTTCGGTTCATATGTTAGTATTCGATTACAATAACGATGCATGGGAAACCCCAAAAATAATACCTTATCAACCGATTGTTTTGGAACCCTCTTCCAAAATTTTCCATTATGGACAGTCAATTTTCGAAGGCATGAAAGCTTATAAGGATGAAAATGATGATGTTTTTCTATTTCGCCCGATGGATAATTTCAAACGCTTGAATATTTCAGCGGAGCGAATGGCTATGCCGCAACTACCCGAAGAATATTTTATGGAAGGGTTGACCGCTTTATTGCATCTCGATAAAGATTGGATTCCGCAATCGGCCGGAAGTTCATTATATATACGCCCCTTCATGTTCGCGTCAGGTACAGGTTTTCACGCCTCCCCTGCCGATGAGTACAAGTTTATTATCGCAACGGCCCCATCCGGTTCTTACTTTTCCGGGAAGGTAAAGGTCTTAATCGAAGAGAAGTATTCTAGATCTGCCAACGGTGGTGTCGGATTCGCCAAAGCAGGCGGTAATTATGCCGGACAGTTCTATCCCACTCAGTTGGCCATTAAAAAAGGGTATAACCAAGTCATATGGACAGACGACAATACCCATGAATATATTGAGGAAGCAGGGGCCATGAATATTTTCGTTCGAATCGGCGACACCCTTATTACCGGCCCGACCAGTGACCGTATTCTAGATGGTATTACCCGTAAAAGCATTCTTGAAATTGCAGCCGCAGAGGGTATTAAGTCAGAAGTCAGAAAAATTACTGTTACCGAAGTGGTCGCGGCCGCAAAGAACGGCACTCTAAAAGAAATGTTCGGCGCCGGAACCGCGGCGGTAGTTTCACCAATTTCTGCATTTGGCTACCGCGATACCGATTATGAGCTGCCAGAACTTTCCGATAGCTTTGCATCGCGTTTGAAAAAACGAATTACCGACATTCAATACAACCGTGCGCAAGACCCTTTTGGATGGCGTTTTAAACTAAAGAACTAAACTGCAAATAAAAATGGGCGCTTTTAGTGCCCATTTTTATTCATCCAGAATGGCTTTTATATCAGGTTTAAAATAATTCGGTCCTTTTAATACTTTACCGTCATCACGATAAATAGGTTTACCATCTTCACCCAATTTGCTCATATTACTGCGTTGAATTTCTTCAAAGACTTCTTCAATTTTATATTGCATGCCGTGTTCTAAAATAGTGCCACAAAGTATATAAAGCATATCACCCAGCGCATCGGCCACTTCCACCAGATCTCCGTCATTGGCGGCTTCTAAATACTCTTTATTTTCTTCATCCATTAAATTGAAACGCAATAGGTTTTTTTCAATCCCTAAATCTGCGGTTGGTGATTTTAGTACGCCAAGACCAAATGAATTATGAAACATTTCAACGGCCCCTATTTTCTTTTGCATCGCTTTTACTTTAGATTTGCGTAAAAATAAACAATATGTTCAGCACGGGGCAAATCATTTTCGCAGCACTTTTTTTTGTGGCATTTGCCGTCTTTATTTCACTTTCCTATAAAAAAGATCGAAAACTGCATGCCAAAAATTATCCAGGCGTGAAATGGGTGGGTATATTCTTCGCGACTTTCATATTAATTCTCTTCGCCATTAAGTATTTGCTTAAAAATTAACGCTAACATTATCAACATCGCAAAAATGCCAATTTGTGCATCTAAACGATCTTTTTGACCGTATAACATACCAAACAGCGTAATTTTGCGTTTGTGTTTCAAAGGGGCAATACAATGATGACTTTTTTTACTATACTTTTTATTTTGATCGGCATTAATGCGGTAATGATGATGTTCAGCCTCAGTGGCGTAGATCAAGGCTCTAAAAAATCGGTGAGCGACACTTCTGATGCTCAAGATTCAAAAATCTATCCAATCGATTTAATTTCTTCCAAGTACAAAAAAGCCGTTTAGTTTTATACCTTTAAGGTGTGAAGCAATTGGCACTTGTTTTTTTAGGAGGTGGCGTCGGCAGTATGCTGCGATATGTCCTATCTAAAACGCTAAACCCATATTTTCAACATTTTTTTCTGGGCACTTTTCTTGTGAACATCATAGGATGCTTACTTATTGGCATAATTATGGGGTTATCATTGAAGAGTAATTATCTTTCCCAGAATCAGATTTTACTTCTTGCCACCGGGTTTTGCGGAGGCTTTACGACCTTCTCTACCTTTGCCTTTGAAAAGCACTCCCTGCTACGCGATGGAGAATTACTGCATTTTGCCGCATACACTTTTGGCAGCATCGCAATAGGTGTACTTGCCGTGGCATTGGGCCTATGGTTGGCCAAATTTTTCTAAGTACGTTCGTTTTCACAGAATACCTTTATCCCAGCTTTGGTTGTGTTATTTGATTTACCCGCTACCAACTTCAATTTACACAAGAAATACATCATTCTTTCTCACTACCCCCTTTTTGGCACCC
>JBATIN010000375.1:0-4748 GCA_049667765.1 Flavobacteriaceae bacterium | reverse complement strand
CGCTTTGGTAGGTTCTTTTAAATGAAAGAATTCAAAACGTATGGTATGAAAAAGTTTACCGTCCTTTTTTGCTACCGTCTTTAATTGTCTTGCTTTAAGGTCTTCACTTAGATTACGGTTAAAAGTCATAATCCAATCATTACTGTAGTTATCCACACCATCAATCATCAATTCAACGGCTTTTCCTGGCGTGAAATATTTTTTGGGAATCGTTAAAACTGCAGTTCCCATTTCATCCCTATTCATATCTACCATAGATCGGTTAAATACAAGTTTAACTCCATCTTTACCTGTTAAAGTTCTTACTTTTTCATTCTTGTCGGGAGAGGAAAATGTTAATACCTTTTCCTTATTGATATAAAGATCAAAATCATTTGTAGGAGACTTTGCACCAATACCGTATAACCAAATAAACGATACAGTTTTCTTAGTATAATCATTGGGCACAACTTCAGTTTTCCATGCAATTGGTGCTACATCTTCTCTTGCCCTTGTTAAAAGACAGTTTTCTCTATAGGAAAAAGGTGAATGATAGGTGAAATCAGTTCCGCTAATTTTACTTTTAAACCCAGCCAGATGATTTTCTTGCGCCTGAACAACATGTCCCAAAACAAATAGCAGAAAAAGTAGCATGTAATTAGTTTTCATTTTTTGTAATATTTATGTGATATATTTTACTTCTTAACTCAGAGCAGCCATTACACCTTTTTTTTGTACTTATGGGAAATAAACAGCAAAAGCCCCCTTTGGGTTTAATCTGCAGCCTAATGCCGGAATTCCTGCACAATCCATATTGAATATGGTTTCTTGAACTTATTTTAACTGTTTCTTCCAACCAGCTTGTCCCATCCTTAGTTTATAGTTACAGATTCCCCATAAAACTTAGTAGCCAAAAGGTTTTCTCCTTCATAGACTGAAAAGGTTTTTCGAGTAAGTTGTATACCAAATTTTCTTCCTTTCCATATAATATCCTTCAATGTTGCCCCCCCAATATCTTCGTGATTAAAAGGTTTTATGGTTAGTTTATCTTTTTCTATTTTCACCCCAAAAGTGCCAAAGACTATAGCTTCCCAACCTGCACCTGCCGAAATTTCCAATGGCATTGAAGAACGATCTTGTTCTGGAGAATCAATCCGTGGATTCTGAGGTAAGTAAGGAAAATGGTCAACATATCTACTAATTCTTTTTAATACATCCCAACCTTTACCTGCAAACCCTTTTTGATACAAATTACGAGATATACGTCCCGGCATACCGGCATACTGGCCACCGCCTCCCCAGTCGGAGTCGATTAAATCCCAATGAATGGTATCTCTGCGAGCAATGGAATACACACCGTATTTTCCAAGAAATTCACCTTCTTGTATATGACTTACTAAGCGATATGCCTGATGATCTGGAAGGAAATCTGTTCCCAATAAATCAAACAAATGATAGGTCCAAATAGTCCCTTTTGTACCATCAGGATAGTAGTTATCGAACCAACCCAATTCCTCATTCCACATATATTTATTTACGAGGCTTTTAAGTTTTTCTGCATCTTTAAAATAGGTCTCCTTTAACTTTTTTTCATTTCGCCTTGCCGCCCAATCCGACATGGTATATAACAAATCTATGGTTAAAGTATTGGTAATTGGCACTGCATGGTTATACCCATCAGTACGAATTTCTATGATTTTTTCCGTGTTATATCCCACATCAATCAAACCTAAATCATTCGTGTAATTATCTTGAAGTTCATCCACCCAACGTTGCATCCACTCCCACACAGAAACACCCGCCGCTTTTTCATCAAAAATTGAGTAATCACCAGTGTGCCTAATGTAAGCTTCAATCATTGTTTGAAGCGCAAAAGGCTCTTGTATATATAAAATATCCCAATGTGCGCCATTCCAACCTACATAAGTCCTTTTTAACTGCACTTGCTCAAAATCTGTTAAAATGGCGTTTTTTAAACTTTCCGGGTCTAACATAGCAATAAGATCTGAGGCATACGAAGTATCCCAACTTATAGTATATGGCCAAGTTCCTACTGCCCAAAATACATCTGAGATATAACTTGGATTCTCGTACCGACTCATTAAAACAGATAGCATGCAGCGATAGTAGTACTCCTCTAACTGCTTATTAGAACTTGAGAATTTTGGAAGCTTATTATAAGCCCAAGCCAGCATTTCACGTGTTTTTTTATCAGCATTTTCCATCCTTTCTTTGATATCAGTTTGGTAAATAGCAGGTGGTCCATCCTGTGGGTTATAAAAATGTACCGCAAAATAATAGGTTTGTGTCTTTCCCGGAGGTATACTAATCTCAAACCCCTCATCACTCGTTTTTTCTATTGAAGAAGATACACGGGCATGAGCCAATTCGCTCCCTAGTGTGAATGCATCTAGTGAATCTGTTTTATTCGAACCTTCTACTGCTCCCTTCTTAGAATAACGTTCCATAATTTCAGCTACCTGATTCGGAATAATAGTCATCTCTAAATTTTTCGAGTTACGGTTGGTAAGGGTGAGTTTTATAAAGACTTCATCGTCATCAAAAGACACATTAGTCCAGCTCTTAGCTGAAAAACTAACCCACTTCTTATTATATTCTTTGTGGAAGGTTGCTGTTCTATGGTACTGGTTCGGTTGCCATTTTTCATCTTGGGTAACCATGATTGATGGCGAATTAGGTCGAAAGTTTGATCCCAATGGGTCGTAACTACCACCATCATCTATCCACGATTTCCATTTTGTTGGAACATCATCTTCAATTAAACGTCCTGTACCTTTGTCAAAAAAGTTTAAATTAAATTCATAACGAGGGGCTCCAAATGGCAAAAACCAAACGTTTGTAAATTGTGTTACACTATACTGACGCGGAGATATAAATCCTCGATGATTAAATAAAAGTACATGCTCATCATCAAAAGCGATGTGTTCCCTATCCATAGCATAGTATTCCGGATTTGCAGGAGAAATTTCTTTTTGTGCATGAATTTTGCTATCTATTCCCAAAATTGACAAGCCAATAAGAATAATTGTAAAAAATGAGTTTACCGTTTTAGTTTTCATCTATTTTTTTTTTATCAGAATCGTTTTTATAATAAATTTTGTTTAGGACAAATTAAGCCTCACTTTTTATCATTGAAATAGCCGCTTTCATATACCCCATAGCAAATGCCATTCCCGCATACCAAGGTGCGTTGCAGGTCATTTGTGGTGTGTGATCGGGAATTAACACCCCATCGAAATTATTTTTCTTTAAAATCTTTAAAATTTTAAACATATCAATATCTCCTTCATCCACAAAAACTTCTTTATAATTAGGTACTTTACCCTTTATGTTTCTAAAGTGTATATAAGCCAACTTACCTTGCTTACTATAAGAATCGGTTGCGTTGTAAACATCACCTTCAGTCATTTCTGCAATAGAACCTAGACAGAATTCCAAATTATTTGACGAACTCGATTTCATATCAATCAATTTTTGATACATATTTGGTTGATATACTAATCTTGGTGTGTCTCGCACATAAGGCATTGGTGGATCGTCGGGATGAGCAGCCATTTTTACTCCGGCTTCTTCAGCTACAGGCAGAATTTCATCTAAAAAATATTGAAGTCTTTTCCAAAGTTCATCATGGTCAATTTTGGGTAATGTACCTTCTGGGGCATTTTCATCATATACCATATTCCAGACCATTCCGTTCGGAATAGGAGTATCATCACCTCCTTCCATTCCTACCGATACTGCAGCCCCTCTGGCATATTCACCTTGTGTTCTTGCAGCAACTCCAGCTAACGAAAAATTGTATCCAAAAATGGGAATCCCAGCTGCACCAATATTGCGAATCAATTGTTTAATGTTTTCCATTTGAACCGCTTTTTTTGGACCGTCCAATAATATATCATGCCAATGAGCTGGATCAAAATTTTCTATGGCTTCCAGTTCCAATCCATGGTCATTGATTTCCTTCTTAATTTCTTGAAGCTCTTCTAAAGACCAAATCACATCCTTATTTCCGGCTCTTCCCCAACCTTTATTGCCACCGATAGGCTGGTCGGCTTTGTCTTTATTATGACCAAAATAGTCTACCAAGTGAATCACCAAATGTGTGGCACCACATTGCTTGGCAAAATTATAATGCTCTGTATTGAGCATAAACCTGTATAATCCAAATCCTAATTTCATATTTATTTTTCTTCTTTTATAAATTTGTTAATTTCATCATCACTATAGCCGCAAAACTCTTCAAGTATTTCATTGGCATCGGCATTTAAAAGCGGTGCCGGTTTGTAAATTTTTTGAGGCGTATCACTAAACCAAACCGGAAAGCCAGTAGTTTTTAATTTACCAACCGTGGGGTGATCAATCTCAATAATCATTTTATTATGAGCTATTTGTGGATCTTTAACCATTTCATCAAAAGTATTTACTTGTGAGCACCATATATCTTCTTGCAACAATATTTCGAGCCACTCCTCCGTAGTTTTAGTTTTGAAAACGGCATCAAATTCAAAGCGGATTTCATCCCTGCTTTCAATAATATTATTCGAAGCAAATTTTTCTGAATCGTACTTTTTGAGACCAATTACTTGAGCCAATCTTTGAACTGAATTCATGCCAATGGCTATATATCCATTTTTAGTATTGTAAAGTCCATAAGGAGCACCAAGCCATGGATTGGGAATGCCGCTTTCACTACGTTCAGGATTTTTGCCTTTATGCAAATAGGCGGTAATTTCTTGTATATGAAACCC
>JBATIN010000374.1:0-2590 GCA_049667765.1 Flavobacteriaceae bacterium | reverse complement strand
TGTTACTGCCGAGGATTATGATGCTTGGGTAAAACCTGAAGACATGGTCGGGGAACTTAAATAAAGAAAGTTGGCAAGTGAGAATAAAAATAGGGCCGCTACGATCGTGGCGGCCCTTTTTAAATTTAAGCTAATTCTTATTTCAAAGTGAACTTTGAAGTACCCAACAGCTCTAGTTTGTCATTATACACATTCACCATGTAGTTTCCTTTTTGGAAATCTCCAGCAGGCTTATTGATATAATCACATACATCTAAAGACTTGTTTTCATAGTAGAAGTTCGTTCCTTTAGTATACGTAATTGAAGCACCGCTATCATTAGTTTTAGAGTAGCTTTCGCCCATTACGTTACCTTGAGGATCAAGCGTCTCGATAAAAAACTCACGATCACCGGCTTGAGCGATAATATTGTTCGCTACGGTAAAACAAATTTTGAATTTATCGGTCGATTTTGCTCTTTGCGTAGAAACCATTTTTCCGCTATTACGTTCCTTAACGGCATCAACGGTCATGGTAACCAGGTTCAAGGCAGAGCCTTTTTCTACTACGTCGGCCAATTGCGTGTTCTGCACTACTAATGAATCGTTGAAAACAGTTTGTTTTTCCAATTCAACATAGGTGCTATCGCGCTGCATGGCGATCATGGTGTTAGAACGTGTAAGCGAATCAACTTGTCGCAACAACTGCTCACGTTCTTTAGTTAGAATTCCTACTTGTCTTCTGTATCTTGAAAGTGTACCAATGTCGGCTTTCATGGTCTTTACTGAATCGATGTATTTTGCAATATTGTCTCTTGCAGATACCAATTCTTCGTTGGTGGCATTGCTTTCTAAAATAGCCTTGTCATATTCAGACTTTAAGCTATTAAGATCTTCTACTACCAATTCTTTTTCTTTTGTAAGTACTTTTTCGGTCTTTTGCTTGTCTTGGTAAAGACTCACAGTGTAGATGATGGTACCGATAAGTACAACACCTAGCAAACCTGCCAATACTTTTAATCCGTTGTTGTTTTTTGTTTCAGTCATAATGTAAAGATTAATTAACTTTTAGTTTTTCTGTAATTTAAATACAGTGTTTGTTTGTATCCCTCTATATACGGTTCAAGGATCGGATTGGATTTTTTAGATGAAAAAAAATAAAGAGGTATAAAATAAAACCATGTTATCTTACCTTTAGCGGTATATACAGAGGGGGCTTAACCATGTCATTAAAAATAATTCCGTTCGAGTCTAGATTTGCAAGTCATTTCAAGAACTTGAACATCGCTTGGCTTGAAAAGTATTTTTATGTTGAGCCCAAAGATGTTGCACTCCTTGACCATTGTGAAAGTACCATTCTGCAAAAAGGCGGTTATATATTTTTTGCGGAGCATGGAACTAAAATAGTCGGATGCTTTTCATTACTGAAAATTGATGACCAAACTTTTGAGCTAGGTAAAATGGCCGTAGACGAAAATTACCAAGGGCTAAAGATCGGTCAAGAACTTTTGCACTTTGCCATAGCCTTTGCCAAAAAGAACCAATGGAAAAGTCTTATCTTGTATTCGAGTAAAAAATTAGATACGGCCTTATATATCTACCGTAAATGCGGTTTTAAGGAAATTGTCCTTGAAAAAGAAAATCCATATGCACGTAGCGATATAAAAATGCAATTAGAATTGCCCTAGCAGCATTACCGCTTTAGTTAAGCCTAAAAATGAATTCGATATGCAAAAATTTAAGATCATTGTTTTCATAGCTTCCTTGATTATTTTGGGATGTAAAGAAAATGGAAAAACAAAGCCTCAGATTGATTCCGGTATTTCTTCTGGGGAAGCTCCACCTCCACCAGCTCAAATGCCTATTAAAATAATGCCCATCGAACATGCCACAGTTGTGTTAGAATGGAACAACATTACCATTTTCATCGACCCGGTGGGCGGTGCGGAAGCCTTTGAAGGGCAGAAACAGCCAGACCTTATTTTGGTGACCGACATACACGGGGACCATTTTAGCCTAGAAACTTTGGAGGAACTCGATACCTCAAAAGCCAAAATTATAATGCCACAGGCCGTGGCCGATAAAATGCCTGAGAAATTCACCCCCCAGATCGATGTGCTCAACAATGGTGATGAGAAAGAGCGATATGGCATTATCGTAGAAGCTATACCCATGTACAATCTGAGAGAAGAGGCCTTAAAATTTCATGAAAAGGGACGTGGTAATGGCTATGTACTAAACATGAGCGGGCAGCGCATCTATTTTTCCGGCGATACGGAAGATATTCCTGAGATGCGGACCTTAAAGAACATTGACAAGGCCTTTATCTGTATGAACCTACCGTATACCATGACCCCCGAAAGTGCCGCCTCTGCCGTATTAGAGTTTCAACCTAAACAGGTGTATGCTTACCACTATCGGGGCAATCCAGATGTGAGCGATGTACAAAAGTTTAAAGAAATCGTCAACGCAGAAAATCCTGATATAGAAGTTGTTCAGTTAGATTGGTATCCTAAGGATGAGTATTGATGGTTAACCTTTTTTAAAAGAATTCCCTAATCAAAATGAACCACGGGAAACTGTGATATTCGCAAAGTGGTACAACCATAGGG
>JBATIN010000373.1:0-3124 GCA_049667765.1 Flavobacteriaceae bacterium | reverse complement strand
AGGTTATAAAGATCCCGTACATAGAGAAGCGACTCTTCATTTTCATTGGGCGTGAATGCCAAATACGAATACTCAGGCGAGTCATCATCGAATATAGCATGCGTCGCTAAATGAAGAATACCATGGTTCGTAAGATTTGAATTGAAATTTGCTAATGAGGCCTCGGAGTCTAGAAACGAATCGCCTTCGAATGAAGTCAATATTTGTTCAACTTCTTTTGTATTTTGAGGCAAGGGCATAAGTTTGTCGCGACTTGGGTCGGGCTGAATTTTTTCGCCCTTAAAACTGGGGGCGAAAGCTAGAATCTTCGTATTTTCATTTTTTCTTTCCTTAAGTTGGGCCCATAATGTGGCCGAATTTGAATAAGCGATTGTTTTGTCTTCTACTAAATAGTGAACGTCCCCTTTTTCTATAGTAAGACTTCCGAACGGAAGGTAGTTCAATAGTCCATCCGGAATTATAATGAGTTTCTTTTTATCAGTTTGTTCAAGCGCGGGTTGTACTAGTTTTTTGTAGAGGGAATAACTTTCTTCAGATAGGACCGGAATATCTGATTTTGGATTGCCTAGCATTTCGTGCACCGAACGGATTCTTTGCTCGAGTTCTACGCTGATAGGTATTTTAAATAATTGTTTAGTATCATTGCTAATGGCGATAGCATAAATGGCTTCATTGCCATAAAAATAGCTTATCATCAATTCATCCGCGGCCAAAAGCTGCTGAGTATTTAAAACCGTCATCACTTCGGTGTTGTACTTTAAATTGTAATATGATGGATAGCTCGTCTCAATTTGCTGGATTAAGTTGCGATGGTCGTTCTTCAATTCGAACAACTGATCTTCTAGTTCATAACTTTGATTTTCCGAATTATTTATTTGTTTTTCTATGAACGTAATCTCAGATTTGAGTTGGCTTTCTCGTTCTAAAAGGCCTGCAGGAACATTGGCATATTTTGTTGCCTTTGTACTTAACAAAGCTTCCAAAAGTAGTACCGATTTACTTTTTTCCATGTAAAGGAAGGCTTTGTCAATGAAGGAGCCTTCTTTATCAGAAGACGCTATGAGACTACATGCTGCTTCCAAACCGGATTCCAATAACGGGTAAGCGTCCTCAATTAAAAATAGTTTGTCCGTATTATTTTTAAAGGAGGGTTTTAAAGTGTCCAATAACTGAACGGCTTCATTTATATATCCCATCGACAATTTGAAATCCTGTGAAGTAGCCATTGTGTTTTGTGCTACAACTTTGTTCTTAAGTACTTTTAAATAGTCCACCTTGCTGCCGACATTATGATCTAATTGAGTTAATGCCTGATCATATGAATTTAGCGCTAATTTTGGCTTGTTGAATGCTAGATGTAAAAGGCCAATATCATTGTAGGTCGTGGCGATTTCGCTATGCTTAGCGTTTTTCCATTTGTTTTTTACCGAGACCAAACTTTGATTGAATTCATCTAAGGCCGCTACATAATTTCCTTCTTTCTTGTGTAATTCTGCTTTTGCATTATGATAGCGGTATTGAAATGGATGATCTTCGGGCAATTGTCCTTTTATAATATTTAGATAATGTTGCGCACTATCTAGTTGCGAAAGATAAATATGGTTTTCAACCAAATTTTGGGCAGCAGATATGGTGCTTTTTAGGTTGCCTTTTGATTGAATAAAGTATTTTAGGGATTTCAAAAAATAGTAATTAGATTTTTCGATCTTACCAAGCTTTTTATATGCAGAGGCCAATAAACTATAAGTATCGTTCAGTAAGGTTGGGTCACTATTTAGAGTTCCGTTTTGAAAACGTATGTTATTTTCATAAGTATCAAGAGCTTGATTGTACTTGCCTTGATCTAAATACATGCTAGCTAAGTAGCTATAGGTCAGTGACACAAGTTGAAGATGGTCTTCCGATACAAGTGAATCCGGTAGGGCTGTGATATCGTGCAAGACGTTGTTAAATGATTTTATTGCTAAATCATAGTCTTCCAATAGATACCGGTACGTGCCTTTTTGGAAATCGCTATAATTTTTAATAAGCTGATTTTTATCCAGCAGAAATATATCTTTTTTTCTTGTCAGCATTGTAGAATCTAACTTAAAAAGATTTTCTTCAAGTACGACAAGGTCATAATGATATGCGGCGATCCAGTTTTCATTTAAGTAGGTTTCAAGATAGTCATCAAGCATATTTTCTTGAAGGGTCATCTTTCTGGCCTGATTTAAATAAAAGTATGCCGAGTCTTTTTGAATATAGGCATAGTTGTCTGCTTTGGCATTCAAACTGTCTAATATATTGTCGTAGGGCGTTTTTTGGGCAACGCCCATTTGAACGAATACCAAAAATATTAAAATGGTCTTCCAAAATTTCATAAAAAAAGCCCCTAACTATTTAGGGGCCAATATACGAAAAGTGTTTTTTGAATTTTAGTCTCTTATTTTTCAAATTCCGCAAGCAATGCATAAGATATCAACTTCCCATTTGAGTCCAGTCTTTCAACTTGAATAATAACGGATTCTTTTACTGGTTGGCTTATTTCGAATTCCTCATAATCGAATTGATTTCGGAATTTGGGTACCGAACCAGAATTAATGACCTTATTGATTTGATTTTGGTTTTGATCGAGTATATAAAAATTAATGAGCACCCCTTTTTCTGAAATTAAATAGCGTAATTCTGGTGGAAAAAGACATTCCGATTTTGGGCAAGGAGGTATTGGGCCTATTTTTAAACCTAATAGAGAATTTACATCTACAATTTTTGAGCGTTCGGCATCCGTAACAAGTAGTTCGCCCTCTGATTTCTTTAATTCTTCTTTGTCTTGTTCAGTACCTTGATTATTGCCAATAATATCCTTAAGCACTAAAATTCGGCTCTCTAAAGAGCTCATCTTTTCGGTCAAATGGGTATAATACATATAACCTTCATATATTGTATTTTTTTCTGTTGGCTCTATATCATCATTGTTACCATGCCCGTACCACTTTGAGCAAGAGGCTAATAAAAAGCCAACAAAAAGAAATAGTGTAATTTTTGTTTTCATAATTCAAAACTTTATGGTTAATTAATTACTAGTATTAGTTTTAATATGAGATTTCTTAAAAAGTTAACAATAGCAACTATTTTTCTGCCA
>JBATIN010000372.1:0-3688 GCA_049667765.1 Flavobacteriaceae bacterium | reverse complement strand
CCTGTATTTAGTGGTAAAACACTAAAGACCTTTGGTTTTTGGATAAAATCTGAGAAGACTATCATTACTAATTACCGAGACGGGAACATTATTGGCTGCAGGAATGTCATTCTTATTGTTTTCTGTTTTTTTACTGGCGAAGAGTTTGCGTAAAAGCTCTTTAAAGCTGTTAAAATCTAATTCGTACGAAAGTCCAGTCCCTTGCATAGAACCCTGTCGGTCGGCCAAATATTCTTGAATTTCACTTTCCCTGCTAAAGAATTTTGCGCTCAATGTACCTTCTTCGTTCAAAAGCACCTGAACTTCAAAGTCGCCCGCCACCACGGTTTCTTGGGCCCCGCCGACCGGCACCCCTACCTTACCATTGATAAGAACACGATCACTAATCTTGGTAGAGACGGTGATACCCAGCCTATCGGCAGCATCGGTCTGGGCAAAATTACTGCCCTGTTCATAGGATATACCCAAATTCAACTTGTCGTTGCTTCCGCCTAAGACCGAATTCAATATTCCTGAGGCGGACTGAATTAAATTGCCGGTCACAGCCTGTTGGGTCAAGCCATTTTGATCGCTCACAAATGAACCTTGGGCCAGTAAAAAGATAGCATTCTTTTCTTCAATTGCCGGGTCTTGTAGCTGGTATTCCAATTCTGCCTCTACAATAGAATTGGTGCCCGGAAACTCAATATCAAAATCGATATTGGGGTTTTCCAGTTCTTCGGTCAAATTAATAACCACATTGGTCGGTATGCTTCTAGTATAGCTTGAATTGGCCAGTAAAGGCCCCGGATTGGCATTAAGCGAATATACTGCCTTCATATTGAGCTGGGCTTTTAATGGTGGGCCGAGCCAATAGATACTACCACCCGGTTCTACTGTAAACGTCTTGTTGATGACGTTGCCGAACTTGTAATTGAACTCACCGGTAACCACGGCGAATTCACCGTACATCTCAAATAGGTCGTTGGTATTGATCCGTATGTTCATCAACCCGATGCCCGTACCTTTCAAAGAACTACCCGTTTTTCTATCGGTTACGATTTCAACTTCGGCCTCGGGGGTAATATCAAGTTCAAAATTAAGTTCAAGGCCTTCGACCTGGTTAAGCACCCTTTGTCCATCCAAGGTTCTTGCATCATTTTTCTCAATAAAATTAATGAAAGAGTAATCGCTGACCGTAGCTTGATCACTCAAAGGTATTTTCAGCGAAGTACCTCTAGCCGTTTCACCTTCGACCGTAATGGTCAGTGCCTTGGTCGAACCTACTATTTTACCGCTTCCTTTTAAAAATCCTGTACCGTAATATAAAAAATCCTCATCAAACTTTGTGTCGAGAATGAGCAACCTATCGCCTTTGGTATCAACATCTAGATTCAAAGTCCAATCTCTGAAAAAAGAATGAGTAATGGTACCATCAAGAACCGCTTTGGTATTATGGACTACGTCAGTGAGGCGAATATTATCAAAATCAAAGGATTTAGAATCCAAATTGACCCTAGAATTTGATGCAAAGTTGTAATCAACGTTTAGATATGGAATTCCGAGCCCGGCCTTTTCAAGCGTAAGGATACCGCTAAAATCGGGGTTATCGATCTTGCCCTGTATCCGTGCGTTCCCATTAAGGCGTCCTCGAATATTCGATATCACCCCTTGGCCCAGTGGGCTGAAGGGTTCAAGATCAAAATTGGAAAAGTTGGCCAGCAAGTCCGCTTCGGGCATATCACCTTTGTTCAATACTTTGCCAGCAACCCCGAACTTCTCAACTCCTTTATCATCGATTTGCGCATTTACTACGAATTCTGTCAAATCTTTGTTGCCTGCAATACCGATGCTCAAATCTCCCATGTGCATATCGTTAATCGAGAAGTCGGCAATGTTAAGGTTCGAAGAAGGTAGATAGACCCCGTCTTTCTGAAACACATTCAACGTACCATTCACTTCGCCTTGCAGTTTTAGGCTGTCGATCGCAGGGGTTATCTTGTTCAAGGATACTATTTTAAACTGCAACTCTAGATCTTTATAGGTAGAATCTGCCAATTGTCCACGCAACCGAATTTGCTCTTGAACGCTGTTGTTCATTACAATTTCTTCGATCCAAATACTATCAAGGGTGCGGTTTACAATGACTTTATTCTTATTGTCACCATCTTTATTAAGCACCCAAGTATTGCCCTTGAAATTTATATCGGACTTTTTTAACCCGATGACCGATTTGTTTTCTTTATTAAAAGTGTGATAGAAATTTAAATTATAACTATCGTTAAGTGCGCTGCCCCCTTTAAACTCCGTCCGAAAGAATAGCGTATCTTTTAATGTGGTATTGATGAGGTTGAAATCTTTAACATCGTAATATTTCGTTTTAAGGTCACCGACCGAAACGTAGGTATTGAATAGGGGATTTTTGTTGTCTACCATCACTTCTATACTATCGGCAGAATTACCGAAGGCTTCAATACTAGGAGATTTAAAATTTAATTTAAAATCACCCTCATCGGCAATTATGTTTCCTTTAATAAAGGTGTTGGGATCAAATTTAACCTCAGGAAAAAACACATCGACAATCTTATTATATATCTTGAAATTAAAGGCCAAGGTTTGTCCGTCCGAAATTTCAAAAGGCCTATAGTTGGTATAAATGCTTCCTAATGAATTCTGCACCAATTTGCCAAGTTCGTTAACCTTAAAATTCCCTTTCAGATAACCTGTAATAATGTCGGGCGAATTAATATCGATCGTTCTTATGGAATCGTTTTCAAAAGTAGAGCTCACCTTAAAGTCTTCGAAAAAATAGGTGTCGTTCTTATTCTGAAAAACAGTCTTTGTGAATTTAATATCCCCGGCCAAATTGTCCAGGGTATTTCCCGTAACGTCCATATTAACATTACCCTTGAAAACAGAAACGCTGTCATTTATAAAATTCAGCTTTTTTAAATCGGCATAGTCTACCGAGGCAATGAAATTAAATTCGTTTCTGTCGTGGCCGAAATCGGCGAGACCTTTAAAGTCAAATTTCAGGTTTTCATCATTACACACCAAAGTACCGTCAAACAACTGTTCTTTAAGAATGCCCGAAACTTTCACCTCTTTATAGGTATATCTATTAAAATCTATGGAATATACTTCCCCAATAACCTCGGTATTCAAACTTTTAAGAACCAGTCCTTTTCCTTCAACATTGAAGTCGAGGGTGGTATTGCCTACATTTTTGTTTTCTAAAAGACTACCAAGATCAAAATCGATCAAAGAAAGAAAACCTTTGTATTCCGCATTATCGATTTGGTTGACATTGGTCATATCAAGGTCAAAATAACTATTGCCCAACGCAGTATTTAAATTGGCCTTTGCATTTACCGATGTTTCGGTGACCAAAGCCTCTCCTCGTATGGTAAACTGCCCTAACTTTTGAAAGGTAGATGGCAGCACTTTTCCTAAAATATTGGGCAATAGAGATCGAAGCTCAAAATAACTTGAGGTAACATTCTTCATATTTGCCTTCATGACAAACGGCTCGGTTTTAGTAAACAGGTTTTTAAAATTGAAGTCACCCCGAATTCCGGTATTATCTGAAAGCAAAAATAGGTCGTTTGTATTCAGGTCGTTCAAAACCCCATTTAGAGTGGAAGAAAACGCTACTTTTTTCCCTTCGCCAAACTCATCATATAACAAATTGATCTCATCAAGCGCAACC
>JBATIN010000371.1:0-15332 GCA_049667765.1 Flavobacteriaceae bacterium | reverse complement strand
ACCCTACTAAGCCTTTTCTTAAACCAGAGAAAAAAGAAGCAATACCCTATCTCGACTTTACTCCGCTGCAAAATGAACTGGCAGCCTTAAAAATTGCGATAGACAACTTCTCTACCACCGAAATTTCGAAGCTATCGGCAACTCAAAGAAACGAGCTGAACAAAAAATTGATGTTGGCCGAACAGTCCCTGACCTCAGAGACCGGCCTTCCCAGACGCCCATGGTACAAGCACCAGATATACGCCCCTGGTTTTTATACAGGGTATGGTGTAAAGACCCTACCTAGTGTTCGAGAGGCCATTGAGCAAAAAGATTGGAAAGAAGCACAAGAGCAAATTGGCGTTTTGGCAGGTACGCTAAAAAACTTCAGAACATATATCGACAACATGAACGCAACGCGTTAAAGAAATTAATTATGGAAACTAACTATATCAAAATATACACTGGCAATAGCTTTGATTCAGACCGTATTTTGAGCAAATTACATGGAGAAGGAATTGAAGCCGTCATCAAAGACGAAGCCGAATCGGCAAGATTGGCTGGTTTTGCAACGACCACAGGAGGACTAGTCGACATCTTTGTTCATAAAGATGAACATGAAAAAGCGATTTCCGTACTGCAACAAGATGAATAAATTACATCTTTTTTAATTAAGGTTTCGGTTTTTAGAGTGCCTTATCATACCCTGTTCCCAATTATATATCCTCGGTCCGTTTATACAGCATTTATGTACTAAATAGCACTAGTATCAACCACACATACAAGTTTACACCGATATCAGTTTTAAATTGCCTAGCTTCAAGAGAATTAAATTTCCGGACCGTGGAAGTTTAGCCTGTTAAAACAACATTGCCTAGATGGCTTGACGTGTAGTACTCCCCCATTAACAGTTAATCAAAAATTTATAACTGCGATTTGTCATGAAAGACGAAACCTCTCGGCTACTTAAAGTACTGAGGTTTCAAATCACTATTTGCTGTGGTTTGATGGTACTGATTGGTGTGTTCACCCTACTGTTCCATTTTAATGTGTTCGACAAAGATCCGGTTCAGTTAACTGAAATTACATTAGGCCCGATTGTAACTGAATATGATATTTCATTATTAGATAATTCAAAGGAAAATAAAGAGATAAAGTTTGGGCATGAACTCTTTATTAACACGCCCAAATACATTGGTCCGGATAACGGCAACCCAAATACAAGGTATTCCGGAAATCGGTTAGCCTGCAACAACTGCCACTTAAAAGCGGGTACCAAACCATATTCGGCACCACTAATTGGTATCGTTAAACGATTTCCTCAATTCAGGGGCAGGGAAAATAAAATTGGCACGATCGAAGAACGAATAAACGGTTGTTTAGAACGAAGCATGAATGGTAAGGCAATGGATCCCTTAGGAATCGAAATGCAAGCACTGGTAAAATACCTGACTTGGTTGAGTCGATTATCGCCTGAAGACGGAAAAATAGCTGGCCAAGGCTTCATGAAAATTAAACTTCCCCAAAGGGCGGTCAATCTTGAAAATGGTAAACAGGTTTTTGAAACGAACTGCATTAGCTGTCATGGTGGTAACGGACAAGGACATATAGCTCCAGGTAGTTTTAGCTATCAATATCCACCTCTTTGGGGTAATGACTCTTATAACAATGGTGCAGGAATGACCCGGGTGATTACAGCGGCACAGTTCATAAAAGCGAATATGCCTTTTGGAACAACCTATGAAGCACCTTTTTTAAATGATGAGGAAGCTTATGATGTAGCCGGCTATATCAACCAGCACGAGCGCCCTGAGAAACCGAACAGGGAAGCAGATTTTCCCGATTTGACCAAAAAGCCTGTGTCAACGCCCTACGGCCCCTATGCCGATATTTTTTCGGATCAACAACACAAGTCCGGACCATTTCAACCTATAATAGAATATTATAAAAACGAGTTCAATATTGTTAAATCTAAATAAGTGATTATGAAAACAAAGACAAGTTCAAGAAGAAGTTTTATGGGTGCCATGATGCTGGGTGCTACAGCAAGTACACTTTCAGTACTCGCCAACCCGGCCTTTGCCGGAATGACCGATTTTAATGAAGCTAAAATGAGCGAGGCCGATGATTGGTTCAAGAATATCAAAGGAACACATCGCATAGTGTATGATGGGTCTTATCCGCACAAGGGCTTCCCTATTATTTGGAACTGGGCCTTTTATTTATCGCACAATGAAACAGGTTCAGCAGATGAAGATATTACGGCAATGACCGTTTTACGACATGATGGTATTCCTTTTGCCTTTAATTCTTCCCTTTGGAAAAAATACCCATTGGGAGAGGTCTTTCATGTTAAAAAAGCAGACGGTACCACTTATGACCGTAATCCATATTACGAACCTCAAGAAGGAGATTTTCCTATGCCGGTTATACAAGGTATAAAAGATTTGCAAGCCCGAGGTGCCATGTTCTGTGTTTGCAATTTGGCCATTTCTGTATATAGCGGCGCCGTCGCCCAGCAAATGGGATTAGATCCAAAAGAAACCTATGATGAGTGGATGGCCGCGGTTTTACCTAGTATTCAAGTGGTACCCTCAGGGGTCTGGGCATTAGGTAGAGCTCAAAAAAATGGCTGCGGATACATTTTTGCAGGAGAATAAGCTAGTTGAAACAAGTAAAAAAAAACAGATGAAAACAGTAATAAAAATAGCCCTCTTGTGCTTTTTCAGTACAATGGCCTTAGCCCAAGAAAAGCCAGTGAAAATCGTGTTTGATGTCACTAGCAAAAATACAAGTGTACATGAATCGGCCATCAGACATGTTCAAATGATGTCAAAGGCCTACCCCGATTCTAAGTTCGAAGTGGTCATGTATAGTGGAGCGTATGAAATGGTAGTAAAGGACAAATCGACAGTTGCCAAAGAAATGGAAGCTTTGGCCAAAAATGAGAATGTCGATTTTGTGGTTTGTCAAGCGTCTCTGAATCGCCATAAAATAGAAGAATCACAACTGATTAAAGGTGTAAGGGCAGTACCTGATGGAATTTTGGAAATCATACAAAAACAAGGGGAAGGCTGGGGCTATATAAAAGAAGGACAATAAAAAAATACCCTAAAATTCCGTAGTAAAAGCACTACTTTTTCAACTTTAAGAAAAGTAGTGCAAGGCATAGACGATGAAGAACACCAAAACAATATAGGATATTAATTGATCGATACCATTGCCTGATTTTTTGCTTAAATTGTTGTCTGCGAAGCTAGAAAGCTGCATCCAAAGCTTTAATAAAATCGCTTGAATTGATTTTAAAATCTTTAGTAAACCAAAGATGAACAAAATAGTATACTACGTTGCAACTTCACTTGATGGGTATATTTGCGGGGAGAATGAAGATATTAGCGGTTTTCTGCCCAATGGTAATGGAGTTCAAAAATATTTAGATGATTTAAAGGAGTTCGATACTGTAATTATGGGCAGAAAAACCTATGAATTCGGATATAAATTCGGATTGCAACCTGGTGCTCTCCCCTATCCACAAATGAATCATTTTATATTTTCGGAAACCTTGTCTATTGAAAATAGCGATCGAAAACTAAAGGTTTCAAAACTAGATCTAAACACCATTTCAAGTATTCGAATGACATCAAAAACCGATATTTACCTATGTGGCGGCGGCGATTTCGCCGGTTGGCTCTTAGATAACGAACAAATCGATATCTTGAAACTAAAAGTAAATGCGTTACTTCTCGGTAAAGGCGTTAGACTCTTTGGTAATTCAAAAAAAGAGCATCAATTAAAATTACTGGATTCTGAAAAATATGATGGTGGTTTGTTGATAAACACTTATAACATAAAGTATTGAGGGTGTCACCAAGATGTCTTGGAATTGTTTTACTCCACCTAACAACTTTTTTAGTTAAAGCTCGGCAACGGTAGCTTGGGCTTTTTTAAATTGATACATCATCTCTTCCACAATTTCGCCAGCTGGTTTAATAGCATGGATCAAACTCGCTACTTGGCCGATTTCCAATTCGCCTTCAACCACGTCCCCTTCGAACATTCCTTTTTTGGCACGTGCCCGACCTAGTAGTGCTTTCAACTCTTCCACCGTGGCCCCACGGGCGTAAGCAGTTTGTATATCATTGTAGAACTTGTTTTTGATCAGCCGCACCGGCGCCAATTCTTTCAAGGTCAGCTGAGTATCCCCTTCCTCTGCTTCCACTACTTTTTGCTTGAACAAATCATGGGAAGATGCTTCATGGCTCGCCACGAACCGACTGCCCACTTGCACTCCATCTGCGCCTAACACCATTGCGGCCAACATTGCGTTACCCGTGGCAATACCACCAGCGGCAATCAACGGAATCGTTATTATTTCTTTCACTGAAGGAATCAACACTAAAGTAGTCGTCTCGTCACGACCATTATGACCGCCCGCTTCAAAACCTTCGGCGACCACGGCATCTACACCAGCATCTTGAGCCTTTACCGCAAATTTTACACTGCTTACCACGTGTACCACAGTAATGCCTCTTTCCTTTAAAAAGGACGTCCATGTTTTCGGGTTTCCTGCAGAGGTAAACACGATCTTTACCCCGAGTTCTACAATGATTTCCATCACCTTATCCATATCTGGATACAGTAAGGGCACATTGACCCCAAAAGGTTTTTCCGTTGCCTGTTTGCATTTTTGAATATGTTCCCGAAGCACTTCAGGGTACATGCTACCTGCCCCAATGAGACCTAAACCACCGGCATTAGAGACGGCAGAGGCCAATCGCCAACCACTGGTCCACACCATACCGGCTTGAATTATGGGGTATTTTATGTTAAAAAGTCGGGTTATTCTGTTCTGCATTGTAAAACCATATAATTTTATAGCTCCTCCTTTTTTAAAAATAGGGTATATCTTATCCAATCACTCCAGACCCCAATAGCTCATCATCAACATACCAAGCTACAAATTGACCTTCGGTAATCGCGGATTGCATGTTTTCAAAATCGACATAAAGTCCGCTTTCTATTTTATATAGAATGGCCTTTTCTAGCGGTTGGCGATAGCGAATTCGTGCCAAGACCGCCATGGTTTCGTCCGTTTTCAAGGCCAAATCGGGCCGAACCCAATGTATTTCATCTTCGTTTACGAACAAAGTTCTTCGATAAAGTCCAGGATGCGTTTTACCTTGGCCGGTGTAGATCACATTTTCTTCAACATCAGTTGCAATAACGAACAGGGGTTCTTTGGTTCCGCCCACATCAAGTCCTTTGCGTTGCCCATTGGTAAAATAATGTGCGCCTTGGTGTTCACCAACAATTTTACCATCGGTAACATGATATTTAGGTTTCTCGGCAAAGTAGGCCAGTTCGTCTTGTTTTGTGTTAAAGATAACTTCGGTTCTTTTTAAACTCGGAATTTCGGGGGGTACTTCGATAATCAACCCTTTTTTGGGTTTCAACTGCTGTTGCAGAAAATCGGGCAGGCGTACTTTTCCTATAAAACAAAGTCCTTGCGAGTCTTTTTTATCGGCAGTAACCAACTGGTTTTCACTTGCTATTTTTCGAACTTCCGGTTTGGTAAGCTCACCAATAGGGAATAAGGTTTTGGATAACTGCTCTTGGGAAAGTTGGCATAAGAAATAGGATTGGTCTTTATTGCCATCGACCCCAGCCAACAGTCGATAGGATTCAGAACCATCATCATGTATAAGAGTTCCTTTGCGACAATAGTGGCCCGTTGCAACGTAATCGGCTCCCAATTGAAGGGCTATTTTTAAAAAAACATCGAACTTGATCTCTCGGTTACATAGCACATCTGGGTTTGGGGTACGCCCTTTTTCGTATTCCCTGAACATATATTCGACGATGCGCTCTTTATATTCTACGCTTAGATCAACGGTCTGGAAAGGAATGCCCAATTTTTCGGCAACGATTAACGCATCGTTGCTATCTTCCAACCATGGACATTCTTCGGAAATGGTTACGGAGTCATCGTGCCAATTTTTCATAAAGAGCCCAATGACCTCATAACCCTGCTGTTTAAGCAAGTATGCGGCTACACTTGAATCGACCCCTCCCGAAAGTCCTACGACCACTTTTTTCATTTACTATCGATTGAAATGCAAAAATACAAAATTAGAAAGCTCCTATTTCATCGATAAAATACGTGTTACTTTATAAATTTTGTTAAACATTTATTAAATAACGTTAAACAAAATTGTTTTTCGAAAAAAACATCCTACTATTGTGTTTAAGTTTTAAGCTTAAATATTAAACAAATTATAATCCTAAAAAACATTTATTATGAAAAGAGTATTAAAATTACAGCACATGCTGATGTTTGCTTTCCTTTCAGTTTTTGTCATTTCGTGTGATAAAAACAGCGATAGCGACAGTGAAATGCCACAAAAAACAACTTTGAACATTGTCGAAACCGCGCAGGCAGAAGCTTCTTTGAGCAGTCTCGTCGGGGCTTTGGGACAAGCTGATGCAGGTTTGGTAGAAACCTTGAGCGGAGATGGACCGTTTACTGTATTTGCCCCGACCAACGATGCGTTCGCCGCTTTGCTTAACGCCTTAGGCGATAATTACAACAGTCTAGCGGATTTCGATACGCAAGCCGAAAAAGATTTATTACGGGATATTCTACTTTACCACGTTATACCAAGTAAAGTAATGTCTACAGATTTAATGGCCTCAAGTGTGCCAACCGCCTTTGCGGGAAATGATATTCAAGTAATCGCTTCGGCCAGTGGGTTTGTTCTTGGTGATGCCTCTGATGTGAACGCGAATATTATTTTGGCCGATATTGAGCCATCAAATGGGGTTGTTCATTTAATCGATAAAGTATTGTTGCCTCAGTCGGCGATAGATTTTGTTATGAGTTTAGGGGAAGAAGAAGTTCCTAATATTGTTGGCTTGGCCCAATCTGTTGATGACCTTAGCCTTTTAGTAGAAGCCTTGATTCAGGCAGATGCAGGTTTAGTGGATGTATTGAGTGGTACAGGACCGTTTACCGTGTTCGCACCGACCAATGCAGCTTTTGCCGCCTTATTGGATGCCTTGGGTGACAATTATAACAGTTTGGCCGATTTTGATACTGACGAAGAAAAGGCTTTATTGGCAAAAGTTCTGACCTATCACGTAGTTGGTGCCCAAGCTTTGTCGACCGACCTTTCCAACGGTCAAATGATTGCAACAGTTCAAGGCGAAGAAGTTAGCGTTAACTTAGAAGGTGGTGTATTTATTAAAGATAAGCAGGGTGAAGATTCTGCAGCTGCCCAAGTAATCATGGCCGATGTAATGGCTAGTAATGGCGTTGTTCATGTCATTGATAAGGTTTTATTACCACAAGAGGTTTTAGACCTATTGAACCCTCCCATGCCAAATATTGTAGGCTTGGCCCAATCAGTTGATGATTTAAGTTTACTGGTAGCCGCATTGGTACAAGCCGATGCAGGTCTGGTCGAAGTACTAAGTGGTGACGGGCCGTTTACGGTTTTCGCCCCGACAAACGCCGCGTTTGCTGACTTGTTGGAAACTTTAGGAGAAGGTTACAACAGCCTTGCAGATTTTGATACCGATGAAGAAAAGCAAATTCTAGCTTCTATTTTAACCTATCATGTGGTTAGTGGACAAGCGCTATCTACCGATTTGACAGATCATCAAATGATTACGACTGTTCAGGGTGAAGAAGTAACCGTGAGCCTAGAAGGCGGCGTGTCCATAATTGACAAAACACATACTGGAGGTAACGTCATAATGGCCGACGTTATGGCCAGCAATGGAGTGGTTCACGTTATCGATAGAGTATTATTGCCACAAGAAGCGCTTACCGCACTTGGGCACTAAGCAAAACGTTTAGTTCTTAATTTTGGTTGTTGTGCTTCCCGCCCCATCTTATTCTTTTTAGGATGGCGGCGGGAAGTTTTTTATGAAAAAAAATTTTTCATACATCATCACAGTCTCCTTTAGCATACAAAAAACGGTCCTTTACAACTATTAGTTTTTTTAAAAGGAAAACATATGCATCTTTGACATCCCAAATCTTACCAAACTAAACCTACTTATTGCTAAAAGCCCCGACAGAAATGTCAGGGCTTTTTGCTTTTTAAATCGATGGGATTACTGAAAATTGCTACTTTCTACCCGGTTTTTTCTGCTCTTCGGCCTGCTCCATCATTTCACGCATCTTACGTTGAAACTTGTTTTCCTTTTTTGGTTTTAGCTTATTCTCTTGAATCTGGGCATGGATCTTATCATTGTCCAAAATAAAGTTTTTGATGACCAACATAATTCCGATAGTTATCAAGTTTGAAATAAAGTAATACAAACTCAAGCCACTCGCGTAATTGTTAAAAAAGAACAACATCATAAAGGGCATAAGATACATGATGAACTTCATATTGGGCATACCGGGCTGTTGTGGCATGTTCTGACCAGTGGTCATCATCATATAAAAGAAGATGGCGATTGAGGCCAAAATCGGGAAGAGACTTACATGGTCACCGTAGAAAGGAATATCAAAAGGCAATTGCGCAATTGCATCATATGACGAAAGGTCATCGGCCCATAAAAAAGATTTTTGGCGTAAAGCGAACGAAGTCGGGAAGAACATGAACAGCGCATAGAATATCGGCATTTGCAAGAGTGCCGGCACACACCCGCTCATAGGGCTTACCCCAGCTTTACCATATAACTTCATAGTTTCTTGCTGCTTCTTCATGGCGTTGTCCTTGAATTTTTCACCAAGTTCCGTAATCTCAGGCTTTAGCACTTTCATTTTGGCCTGTGACAAATATGATTTATAGGTAACCGGCGACATCGCCAATCGCACCAAAATAGTCATTACGATAATCGCTATCCCTGCCGGAAGAAAAGAACTCAAAAACGAATAGAACGGAGTAAAGACATACCGGTTGATCCAACCGAAAATACCCCATCCGAAGGGAATGGAATCTTCTAAACCAAGATTTTCATAATTATCCAATACAAGTGCATCTGTTGGGCCATAGTACCAATGCATATTTTGTGAAAGTTCACCACCATCCATTTTTAAAGGCACTTTGGAAGCGTATTCTTTGGTGAACCCTTGGGTATGACTTTCTTCTTCTACCAAATTTTTTGAAGTTAGTTTGGTTTTTTCAAAATTTTCCTTGGTGGCCAAAATAGAACTAAAGAAATGCTGACGATAAGAAAGCCACTTTACATCGGTCTCCGTTTCTTCGTCATCACTACTTTCCGATAGTTTACTGATTTTGCCATCCTCATGATTATAGGTCAATCGGGTATATCGATTCTCATACTCAATGCTTTTATTGTGCCGGATGCCCTTAAGGTTCCATTCCAGCTGCACAGGCTTCGACGAATTAATCACGCCGTTCATCCCTTGCGATCGTATGGTAAAATCTACCAAATAGTCGTTCGGCTTCATCTCGTATCGATATTCCAAGAATTGGTTAGGAGATGTTTTTGCCTTTAAGGAGAGTACTTGATTTTCACCATTCTTGCTCATCGACGGTTCAAAATATAGATCTTTGGTATCCAATATACGATTGTCGGTAGTGGTAAAGTTAAGATTGAACATGGCATTGCCATCTTTTACCAAATAAATCGGCACAGAGTCATAGGCCCTATATTGCTTCATTTTGGCCTCAACTATCTGACCGCCTTTATTACTGATAGCTAAATGAACATACTCGTTTTCCAAAGTGGTTACACCTTCAGTGGCCGCGGTAAAGCCAAATGCACCTATTGTGCTTTTATAACCTGCCAGGGCGGTTGAATCTTGCAAATTCAATGTTGCCGGTTCAGCAGCTTTTGTTTGCTTAACATCTTCTTGAGCTACGGTATCAACTTGTTCTTGCTTAACTTTTTCGGCTTCCAACTCTTCGGGGGTCGGTTGGTTTTGGTACATCCAAAAAATTAGAATTCCAAAAATTAGCACAAAGCCGATGATGGAATTTATATCGAGTTTCTTTTCTTCCATTAGTATTTAAAATTTGGTCATATATCTAATCGGTCATTTTGTTCCGAATAAATCTATTTCAACGGTTTGCAAATATATGCCCAATTGTGGAGTTTATGCCAAACTGGCATTCGTTTGCTGTTTTTTATGAATTAAGGCTGCCTGTACAAAGCTTACGAACAATGGATGTGGGTTTGCCACGGTACTTTTATATTCAGGATGGTATTGAACCCCAATAAACCATGGGTGCTCAGAAATTTCTACAATCTCAACAAGGCCGGTAGCCGAATTGTACCCAGAAGTTTTTAACCCGGAAGCTTCAAGTTGAGCCTTGTATTCATTGTTAAATTCATAACGATGGCGATGTCTTTCGGATATTTTCGAAGCCCCATGATAGACTTTTTTTGCCAAGGTGCCATCGACCAAGTTACAGTCCCACGCCCCTAAACGCATAGTGCCGCCTTTGTTGGTAATTGTTTTTTGCTCTTCCATAAGATCAATTACCTTGTAAGGGGTATTTTCGTCCATCTCAGTAGAGTTGGCCTTTTCTAGACCCAGTACATTTCTTGCATACTCGATGACGGCCATTTGCATACCCAAACAAATTCCCAAAAACGGAATTTTATTTTCACGGGCATATTGCACCGCCTTTATTTTTCCTTCAATTCCTCGTGCACCGAAACCCGGTGCCACCAGAATACCATCAAGACCTGCTAATTTTTTCTCCACATTCTTTACGGTCAAATGCTCAGAATGTATCGACCGTACTTTGACCTTTACTTCGTTGGCTGCCCCAGCGTGTATAAACGATTCCAAGATCGACTTGTAGGAATCTTGCAATTCTACATACTTGCCTATTAATCCGATATTGACTTCATGTTTGGGATTTTTATGGCGGTCAAGAAACTCGTTCCATTGTTTTAAATCGGTTTCTTTATCATCGGGCAAAGCCAATTTATGCAAGGCAACGGTGTCTAACCCTTCTTGTTGCATCATTACCGGAACATCATAAATGGTAGAGGCGTCGATAGATTGGATTACGGCTTCACGCTTTACATTACAAAACAGGGCCAGTTTGTCTTTGATCTCATCTGAAATCTCATGCTCGGTTCTACAGACGAGAATATCGGCTTTAATACCGCTCTCCATTAAGGTTTTTACCGAATGTTGCGTGGGCTTGGTCTTTAGTTCGCCCGCGGCCGACAAATAGGGCACCAAGGTCAAATGAATGACAATGGCATTATTGTCGCCCAATTCCCAAAGTAGTTGACGCACCGCTTCTATATAAGGTAGTGATTCAATATCACCGACTGTACCGCCAATTTCGGTTATGACAATGTCATATTCGCCACTATTGCCCAAAAGTTGAACTCTTTCTTTTATTTCGTTGGTAATATGCGGTACTACTTGAACCGTTTTGCCTAAAAACTCGCCACGGCGTTCTTTTTCGATAACACTTTGATAAATTCTACCAGTGGTTACGTTATTGGCCTGAGACGTGCGAACGTTCAGAAAACGCTCATAATGCCCTAGGTCCAAATCGGTTTCGGCACCATCGTCGGTTACATAGCATTCGCCATGCTCATAAGGGTTCAATGTTCCGGGGTCTACGTTAATATAAGGATCCAGTTTTTGAATGGTGGTCTTATACCCTCTGGCTTGCAGTAATTTCGCCAATGAGGCGGCAATGATTCCTTTTCCTAGGGAAGAGGTGACACCTCCCGTAACGAAAATATACTTTGTCTGTGACATTTTGGACTTTATTGTTACGGGGCATAAAGATACAAATTGCCCTAACAAATCACAGGGAATCCTTAGGAAATTCTTTTTGAATCTTATAAATCAACGCCTCAAGACCATTTATTTTGATCTCGTGCATGGCCTCGAGTAAATTGCCCAGCTTACCTTCTGGAAAACCTTTTTGCTTGAACCACACGAAATACGCTTCTGGCAGGTCTACCAAGTAGCGTCCTTTATACTTGCCGAAAGGCATTCGGTAATGTGCAAGTTCAATTAATTTTCGTTTATCGGGCTTTATATCCAATTTTTAGATTTTTACCGTAGCAATGTTTAATGTACTTAAAACGTTAATGTACTCATGTGTAAATGTACCAATTATTGAATGGAGGGGAGTTAGAAGTTAGATGATGGGTGTTCGATGTTTGGTTGTCGGTTGGCGCCCATGAAAGAAGTTGGCCAAACCCAATTCCTAACCTCTTAATTCTTTAGCTTTAACATTTACTCTTTTTACTATACCCTATCACGCTTTTTACATCCTACACAACTTTAAACTAAAAATGTTACTTTTATAATTGTGTTCTTGCCGAACTACATACCAGAAGATTAAGGTATCAGAAAACTAGAGCATTAACACATTGAAACAATTAAGAAAATGGAAAGAAGAAAATTCATAGGTGCTTCCGCAGCCGCTTCAATTGGTTTGATCGCTTGCAAAACTAACGCGGCGACACCAGAAAAAGTAGAACGTGCTGAACTCCCACTAGCGGATTTAAAGGGAAATATCAATCATAGTGCCTGTCGCTGGTGCTACAGTAAAATACCAATGGAAGAGTTTCTTCAAAACCTCAACAACCTTGGTGTCAAAGCTATGGACCTAACAGGACCTGAAGATTGGCCGTTAATGAAGAAGTATGGCATACATGCCTCTATGTGCTGGGGGGCCGGAAAAGGGATTACAGAAGGATGGAACGATCCAAAATTGCATGCAGAATTGATTGCCGATTATGAAAGGGTAATTCCACTGGTTGCCGAAGCAGGCTACACGAACCTCATTTGTTTTAGTGGAAACCGAAATGGCATAGACGATCAGGAGGGACTTATAAATTGCGCCGAAGGCTTGAAAAAAATTATGCCTTTAGCAGAGAAACACGGCGTAATTATTCAAATGGAGCTGCTCAACTCCAAAGTAGACCATAAAGATTATATGTGCGACCATAGCGCATGGGGCATTGAACTGTGCAAAACTGTTGGCTCCGATAATTTTAAACTCTTGTATGATATTTACCATATGCAGATCATGGAAGGTGATGTGATCCGAAATATTCAAGAGTATCATCAATTTTTTGGGCATTATCACACTGGTGGCAACCCTGGTAGACATGAAATAAACGAAACCCAAGAATTATACTATCCGGCCATAATGAAAGCAATTTTAGAAACCGGCTATAAAGGTTATGTTGCCCAAGAATTCATTCCCACTTGGGAAGATTCCATTGCAGCCTTAAAAGAAGGGGTTACTATTTGTGATGTTTAACCTAGTGCTAACAATTAGTCCTTGTTTCAATGAACAAAACGGCAATTCAAAAAAAAAATCCGTAACTTTTAATGAGGGTTAGGCTGCTTTTTTAGCTTTCTGAAGAGCCAACTGCCTTTTTTTGAGATTTTTTTCATGCTAACCCAGTTCTCGAATTTTTTTATTTAAAAGTGAAATTATTGAATATCAATTGGATATAAACACCAAAGTTCAGTTGCCGCATTGGTGTTCCATTCTAAAGAAAATTGGTAAAACTTTTTAAGAATATTTAATACCTTTCGCCAAAATAAATACACATTATGAAAAGATTTCTTAAAACGGGATTACTACTTCTGTTATCCGTCTATGCCTTAGAGGCGCAAGAATTTGAATCGGGCACCAATGCGATCAACTTAGGGTTAGGTTTGGGCGGAAGCTATGGTACCTTTACCACCTCTTCGGTATCACCAGGAATTAGCGTAAGCTACGAACGTGGAATTTGGGATATCGGAGGCCCAGGCGTCATTAGCCTTGGAGGTTATGTAGGCACAAAATCCTACAAATATGACTATTTTGACAACAGTTCTAAATGGACCTATACCACTGTAGGGGTAAGAGGGGCCTATCACTTCAATGGTCTTGAAGTTGAGAACCTCGATGTATACGGCGGTGCGATGCTTGCCTATAACATTGCTAATTTTTCAGGAGATTCGGTTGCCTTTGAAGTAGCGAGCACGATCAGGCCAACCTTTTTCGTAGGAGGCCGTTGGTACTTTAATGACACTTTCGGGGTATTTGCAGAAGCGGGTTACGGTGTCGCCTACCTTACCATTGGTGGGGTACTTCGGTTCTAATTTCGATTTGTGATAAAATTATTGGCCCTTGATTTTTGGCTTGGCAACAAGTTCAATCAGGGGCTTTTTTAATTCCCCTGCTGCTATTGTTCTTTTCGATTAGGTAAGATTTTCTTCTTGCTTATGAAAAATGTTCAATGCCTTTATTCTACTAGTAAGGCATTTTCAATTTTTTGGTTCCACAAAAACTGTTGCTCCATACTTCTTGAGAAATTCGTCTCAAAATCATATTTCTTTTGAAATGCGTTGAGCTCCTTCAGTATATCCTTATAAATCGCCTTAACTTCTTCTTTTATATTTTTGGTAAAAACGGTTTCCGCCACTCTTTTGCGCATTTTTCGGGCATAGAGTTCAGAAATATCAAAATGCAGTTGCTCATGGCTCAAAACCAGATCGTTCACCCGCTCTTTTTGGTACCACGATGAATTCGGGAAAAAATGGGTACTTATCGTAATATTTAGCACATTGCCTTCTGCGGCTTCCTTATATGAAAAAGTATATGCTATGCCGCTTGCAGTAATGGCAGAGGCCCATGCCGTCTTGAACGGTTTCTTTTTAAAATCGGCCCATTGAAGTTTATAGTCTTCACTCCATACTATGGTTTCTTCTTCCGCCTGTGGAAAAAGAAAACTCGACGATAAAATAAAAGCGAGTAAAACAAGATGTTTTAACGGTCCCAATTGAACGTAATTACTTTTTCGATATCAGGATGAAGGCTCAACAACACTGGGCAGGTATTGGCCGTATGCTCTAAAATTTTTCGCGTTTTTTCTGAAGCCGAAGAAGGCAATTTAAAAATCACTTCTATTTTCGAAATTCGACGAGGATCAGCAGCCATATGTTTCGTGACCTCGGCCGTTGCATTGGTTAGATCAAAATCAAGGCCGTTTGCCTTTATGCCCATCATAGTCATCATACAACTTGCCAAACCTGTTGCTACGGTATCGGTAGGCGAAAATGCTTGTCCCAATCCGTTATTATCCACAGGGGCATCGGTAATAAAGATATCGCCCGACCTTAAATGTTCGCAAGTAGTACGCAAGCCTCCGGTATAGGTTACTTTTGATGTCATAGCTTTATTCTGTTATTTCAACAATTCGCATGGCGTCATAGCCCATGATATAAGATGCTTGATTAATATAACCGGAAGAAAAATCTTTCTCGTATGAGAATTTGTTGCCTGAATATTCCGTTTGTCCGATAATCTTCGAAACCTCTATCAGGTTATTCTTATAGGCCAGTTTTAATAAGAGATCGAAAGTCATATCAAAGCCCTGTACCGCAT
>JBATIN010000370.1:0-2587 GCA_049667765.1 Flavobacteriaceae bacterium | reverse complement strand
TCACAATACTGTATTTGAATATGGGGCAGTGCTATTTTTCGCATGGCCAAGCTCGGTTCAATACCAATGACCTCATCACAGAATTCTACCAAGGCCAACGCCGAATGGCCTGTACCCGAACCAATATCTAACCCTTTCTTACGCCTTTCTAGGTTTTTAAGACACTTCTTTAAGATGATATCGTGTAAAGGTGGTCGATAGGCCAGGTAATGATTGGCCGTAATCTCATCATAATCATTAGACATAGTGCCATTGAACTGGTCTTCCATTTTTTTAATCATGTTTATGCTATGGATTTTCTTTTGAAAATTTCAGTAATGTGAACGGAGTCCTTTTGCTCAGAGTTACTTCCTCAACCTATATAACCAATACTTCACCCTCCCCTACTTCGATTGTGAAAACAACCAAGAAAGCAATTCGGGTTCGGCAAAGGCATTTTCCCAACTATTATGGTTAACCCCTTCATAGGTAGTAAACTTCACTTCTGCACCGGCTGATTTCAAAGCCTCTACCATTTTTTCTGAATGCCCATAATCGACCACCGCATCTGAATCGCCATGAAAGATCCACCAAGGGATTCCGGCCACCTCCGAGGCCGTATCTGGATGGGCGCCGCCACAGATGGCAAAAGCAGCCGAAAACAAACCGGGAGATCTTCTTACCAGCTCAAAAGCACCCATACCACCCATGGACAGTCCTCCGACATATACCCTTTTTTCATTGACACTATAGATTATCATTAATTTCGTCACTAGCCCTTGTAATAGCGTCATGGCCTTAGTTGGTTCCCCATCGTGAGAGAACGTAAAGATAAACGAATCTTGTTCTTGCCTACGGTCAACATTACTCCAATAACTATCTTTGGAGCATTGCGGAAAAACGATGATCGCAGGGTATTTTTCACGAACTTTTTGATCAAGAAAAAGGTTGGCACCATGTGTAAGTTGTGCTTCATTATCATTACCACGTTCACCAGAACCATGTAAAAAAATGACTAAAGGATAGGCTTTTGAGGGATTATAATTATTTGGGAGCAACAAGCGATAAGGTAGTATGCCTGTACTATCCTTAAATTCCGTTTTTTGATAAGCTGTCCTGTTCTCTTGCCCCATTATAGTAAAGAATGAGATTATTAATAGGAAGATGCAAAATAGCTGTTTTTTCATTATTAAGTAGTTCGAAATTAGCCTGTTGTAAAATGTAGCTATTAAAAATAGTAAAATTCACTTTAATAAAGCTTAGCCATCTGTTCACATCATAGAAAATTGACGGTCTAACGTATTACAAAAACTACAATCTTGTATTGATGATATTATTATAGGCCGAACCAAAAGTATAGCTTAGGCCTACACTGAAGCTTAACTGAAAATCTGTAGCAATCTGTTTTTGTTGCAACAAGACATCTTCAATAGACGCATCGCCTGCCGGAAGGTTGATTTGATCACGAATAATCTCGGAATTGCCTGAAAACCGAACCGAAAACCCTTTAAATACCCTCAAAGAAACACTGCCGTACAGCTGTACCCTGTTTTTTTCAAAATCATCTAAAAAGCTGGATCCCAATAATCGGGTATATATGTTGCCCCATGGCTGTCGATAGCGCACCTGTACATCGAGCGAATGGTTAAACACACCTTCTTGATATACCCCAAATATGGTTTCGTCGATATAATCGTTATGAAAATAGCCGATTTTATAGGCAAAAACGATTTCCCTACGCAACACTTCATGGTATGGGAAAATGTTGTATTCAATCGCCGGCGAAAAATAATACCTGAAATCGAGGTTCGTAAACGTGTCGTGTCGAGCACCGGCAAAAACACCGGTAGACCAATGGTCGGAAAGACTTCGAACTATACTTCCATCGCCCGAATATCTAAAACGTTCACTGGTATACGTTTCCTCATCTTGAATGTACTCGCTGTTTGCCTGATTCAATTGAAGATCGGTTCTGATCCGCCATTTTTCGGTCACCCTATCACTTTCAAAGCCTATTTCATAGGCAAATCTTTTTCGGCTCGATTCTTTGCTGAGATCGGCCTGACCGTAGACCTCAAAAATCCAATTGTTCCAAGGGTCATTAAAATCAATGTCTTGTCGTTCTGCAAGACCCTCGTCAGATATCTTATACTTGATTTGGTCGGCCAAACCCGACTGTAAAAGAAAAGGCAGCAATCCGATTTTAACCACACTCAGCAAGCCCTTTCGAACATCGTCAGAGGACATATTGACATTGGTATCATATGACTTTTGGTTATCGGTACCCTCATAATCACCTTTTCCCTTATACTCCAACTTATAAGTACGACCCCCGCTACCATTAGCTATATCATAGATAAACAGTTCAATGTTGGCCAAGGTTTTATCACGAACATGGTTTACAAAATTTATTTCCTGAGTAAGGTAACTACGTTCGCAGGCACAATCGATAAAAAGTTGTAGAGATTCTTTCTCGGATTCTTGAAACTGCGCGTTAGCTTGTGAAAAAAAACTGAATGTGAGTAATAAAAAAGATAACCTAATTAAATATTGCATGCCTAATGAATAAATGCCAATAAAAAAATCACAAATATATGACCCTTTGGCC
>JBATIN010000369.1:0-2191 GCA_049667765.1 Flavobacteriaceae bacterium | reverse complement strand
CCAGTTCAACAGGTTTTTAATACCTCCGTAGAATTCAAAATTAGCAAGACCTTTCCAGGTAAATTGAACGTTCTGAATACTCCAAACAGGCGAGTATTCGCTTCTTGGGTCGTTTTCACCGAGTGTGGGAAGGCGCATAGGACCATAGAGGTTTCCGTTATAGTCAAGGTTAAGTTTAATGCGCTTAACCTTGTAGCCCACATTCCATGTACCCGTATAGCTTTCGGTAAGTATTTGTCGACTTGACACTCCGTTTTCGGTCTGGCTAACATCTTGAAAGGTTGCCCCTAGCGTAAATTTAAATCCCGAAGGAAAAACGACATCTGCGTTTGCGCTAAGACCTTTAGAAACTGATTTTCCCTTTAGATTATCATAGATGATTTTATTGGGGTCACTATCGTAATCAGGTAAAATGGCATTGCTAAAATTGGTATAGAACAAAGAGGCGTCAAGGGTGGCATAGGTGCCATTGTCGGCGTATATTTTTTTTAGGTAATTGAGGTTTAAATTGAACGAACGCTCGGGTTTCAGTTCTTCGATTACCACTACGTCTCGCGCCCCGGTAAGCGCCGCATGTTCTTCGGTAAAAAGGTTTACCGCCCGAAACCCCGTGCCCGCATTAAAACGTAAGATGTCGGTGTCGGATATTTTATAACGATAGGCGGTTCTTGGGGTAAAAATGGTACCGTGCCTTTTGTCATAATCGAAGCGAATACCTAATAAAAGAGAATGTTTTTCGGCCAGTTGTAGCTCATCTTGCACGAATAAACTCGGTATGGTCACTTCGTCGGCCGTTGGGGTAGCTGTGGTATTGTCATTGTAATAATTATAGCGTAGGGCACTGCCCAGCAAAAGATCATGATTTTGCAGTTTTTTGTCCCAGGTCAATTGGGTAAACCCGATTCGTTGGTCGGCTATATAGGGTATATCGCCATAGACCGAGTTTTGTGCATGGTCGTTATAAGAGAATGTGAGCAGCAGCTTTTCGTTAATCGGCAGTTGGTATTTGCCTAAAATTTCCCAACGCCTAGTGTAAATGCTTTCGCCGTATACTTGGTCTCCACCTCGATATTCAGGGGTCCATTGAAGTTCGCCGCCCCATCTATCCTCATTAAAAAGGCGGCCGGCCAGTGAAAAAATTCGATTATGTTTTCTTTGAAAGTTCCATTTTTGAAAAACAGATATGCGGTCTTGAAGGGTAAGATCGGTAAAATTATCACCGTTGTTATCTACAAGCTGATCAAAATTGAAATAATTGATGCCCAATAGTACATCGGTTTTTTTTCCTAAACCGAACTTGGTGCCAATATCAAGGTTGTACTCTCCCCAACCTGTTACAAAGGCGTCCGCGGTAAAATGGGGAGCTTCTACAGTGTTTTTGGTAATGATATTGATAAGCCCGCCAACGGCTTCGCTTCCATAGAGGCTTGAAGCCGGCCCTTTAACAATCTCGATCTGGTCAATAAGTGCATTGGGAATGCCGGAAAGCCCGTAAACGGTGCCCAAACCACTAACTATGGGCATACCATCAATTAAGACCAAGGTATATGGACCTTCTAGTCCGTTAATATGAATGTCACCGGTATTACAAACATTGCAATTGATTTGTGGTCTGACCCCATTTACGTTTTGTAAGGCTTCAAAAATACTTGCTGTCGGATTCTGTTTTAAGAAGGCAGGGCTATAAACTTCTACTGGTACAGGACTATCCGAACGGCTGACCGCTTTTAAGGTGCCGGTAACGACCGTTTCTTCCAATTGTTGAACGGTAGGCTGTAGGCGAATGGTAACTCTTAGTTTTTCATTGGCCTCAACGCTAATGATTTTCGAAAATTCACGATACCCTAAAATGGTGGCCTTGAGTAAATACTTACCTTGAGGAATGCGTTCTAAAAGGTAATTGCCATCATCATCGGAAGAAGTACCAAATGCAGTACCTTCCAGATAAACATTCGCAAAAGCTACGGAGGATTGTTGATCCACAACGACACCTTGAATTTCAGCGTATTGTGCTGTTGCAGAAAAACATATAAAACTAAACAACCCGAAAATGAAAGCTCGGGCTGTTTTTTTTATCGTTTTTTCTTTTTTGAGCATCACAAAAAAATTATTTAGACAAAACTAAAAATTTGTTTTTACATATAAAAATTTATTTTTGTACTGGGCTCATTTACGTGTTATTGAAATACCA
>JBATIN010000368.1:0-1700 GCA_049667765.1 Flavobacteriaceae bacterium | reverse complement strand
AAAGCCCAAAAACCTTCTTGAGAATCTTTGTCTTTTGAACAACTTATAAAAGCTATTATGACACCTATACTTAAAATGAATTTTTTCATTTCACCTTTTTTTTAAAATAGATGTCATACAAACGATTTGGTTGCTTTCAAAGTACCTTTACTACTTAAAAAAGGTTTAAATGATTATTGATAATAAAAACTATAGGCATTTATATCACCGTTCTGATCTGTTTGACTCTCCGAAGTTGGGTAAATATCCTTGTTGTACATAAAGGTTGATGAATAGTGGTAGACATCCAGGTTATTGAGTTTAAAGCTGAATGAGGCTACGTTGTTTTCGCCTGAAAACAAGTATTCAAAGCCCTTCATATTATCTTTAATACCATGAGTAACACTTTTTTTGTTGTCGTAGGTATAGGTTAAAACGCGGCTAATTGGGTTTTCACCAGTGGTGGTTTCAGTCTGTTCTAAAATATTATAACTGCCTGCTTCTAGACCGTAGACCCCATGGGCTTCCAAGGTGGTCTGAGAAGTTAAGTCGCCCCCGAAGCGATCAAAGGTTACCGTCGTTTCATTCGGATAGGAAAAAACAAGGCGCTCGCCAACAGAATTTGTATAATATAACTTCACTTCTTGCGTAAGTTTGCCATCGTTGTTGTAGGTAAAAAAGCGCTCATCAATGGCTCCTGATGGCTGTGCGGTGTATTTAATTTTGGTAATAAAGCCATTTTCATAAGTGTATTCTTCAGTTCCGTTTAAAGAGCTGACTTCAGCTAGTTCGTCGTCATTTTTGTAATAATAGTTTTTACTGAACGAAATATTGTTCGAGTAGACCACATCGATTTGCTCGATCAGATATTCGCCGGTAAGTGGCACAATAATTTTGTCATCTGAATCTTCTTTTTTGTCGCAGGCAAGCATAAGAACCAGTAGGGGGAACACAAGTAATTTTTTCATAAATTTTGATAGATTAATTCAGGAGTAAATGTATTTCAAAAATCAAACCAAAGCTCGAAATCAGGGTCATAACGCTTGTTTTAACGTTTTATTGATGTGGTGAATAGTAAAAATTTAAGGCCGCGAAATAAAGTTGTAGTCCTAGTAACTTTTGAAGTTGCAGACTAACTGATATAATTCCAAATATTCTTGTACTTCACTAACTGTGCATACGCCTGCCGAATGATCAAATTTTCTGGTTTTTCTAAGGAAGGATCATTTTTTAAGAGTTGAAAGGCATGATAACGGGCGGTTTTGAGGATGTCATTGTCTTTTACGATATCCGCTATTTTTAAGTTTAACACACCACTTTGTTGGGTTCCCATTAAATCACCAGGACCACGAAGTCTTAAATCTACTTCTGCAATCTCAAAGCCGTCGTTGGTACTCACCATAGTTTCTAACCTGGTTTTCGCCTCTGAGGATAGTTTATTGCTGGTCATTAAAATACAGAAGCTTTGGTCGGCACCACGCCCAACTCGACCTCGTAGTTGGTGTAATTGCGATAAGCCGAAGCGCTCTGCACTTTCAATGATCATGACCGAGGCATTGGGCACATTGACCCCGACTTCGATAACGGTCGTGGCCACCATAATCTGGGTTTCGCCTTTTACAAAACGTTCCATTTCATAGTCTTTGTCCGCTGCCTTCATTTTTCCATGAACGATAGAGATTTGATAATCGGGTAGGGGGAAGTCTCGAGCGATGCTCTCG
>JBATIN010000367.1:0-12240 GCA_049667765.1 Flavobacteriaceae bacterium | reverse complement strand
GGTGTACACTACAATAGTATTATCGGCAATACCCTCGGTTTCCAAATAATCGAGCAGTTTACCAATGTTATCGTCTATGGCCGCCCCACAGCGCATAAAATCCTTAACTAATTTTTGATAGATTTTTTTTCGCTTTTGAACAGAATCCAAACCTTCTAGAGGATAGGGCAATCCAGGATAATCTGTCCAGAAATTCTCATCTTCGGTCGCACGTTTCCAACGATCGGCCAGGTTTTCAAGTACCTGACCTTTGAAGGTTCTTCCTGTTGTTTCCTTTCCGAAATCGAAAAGTGATGCAGGTTCGGGAATCTCCTCATGTTCATATAGGGATTTAAAACGTTCGGGATAATCAAAAGGTTCATGGGTCGCCTTAAAATTGCAGAACATAAGAAATGGTTTTTTTGTATTCCGGTTTTCAAGATGTTCAATGGTCAACTCGGTGATCACATCTGTAGAAAAACCTTTGTATATGGTACCATTTGTTCCATCCGCACCATCAATCCAATTTTCCTTATTTTTTAAAATAGGATCCCAATAGCGTCCTTGACCGGGCAACACGTTAAAATAATCGAAGCCCTCGGGTGGTTTTACCAAATGCCATTTTCCGATGACCGCGGTTTGGTACCCTGCATTGGTGAAGGTACGCGCAATATTCGGATGCCCTTCTGGCAAGGGTTCGTTCAAAGTATACACTTGGTTGATATGGCTGTATTGGCCGGTTAAAATACTGCCCCTACTCGGGGTGCAGATGCTATTCGTGCAAAAGGCATTTTCCAATACGGCACCTTCGGTGGCCAAGCGTTCAATATTGTCGTTTTTCACATAGTCTTGCAAGAGTCCGCCATATATTCCCCAGGCCTGTGAGGTATGATCATCTGAAAGTATGAAAAGTATATTTGGCCTTTCTGCATTTTGGTTTTGTTGCGCCTGTACTCCAAGGCTTCCGCCAATTACGAAAATGATTAGTAATCGATATATACGTTTTAATTGCTGCCCGCTCATATACTAAAGAATTCTTATAGCAATATAATAAAGTTTTATTTCAATACCCGTCGTGTATCGTTTCAAATCTGAATTGCGGATTCTTTTTGCAATAAATCGAAAAAAAAAATCCATTCAACCGATAAAAACAATTTTCGGCGAAACCCTAACGATACCTATCATTCAACGCTAATACTCCTAATCTTTATGGAAAACCAACAAAACCTCAATCTACAGATCGTAAGTGAACTGACCGATACCGAACGGGTCGTATTTTACAAAAAAACATATGCGCATTTAGCTGGTGCGGTACTTTTGTTCGTACTCGTTGAAACCTTATTTTTTCAAATCGAATTCATCGTTAATCTGGCGATTTCATTGACAGGAGGCTTTAGCTGGCTGCTTTTACTGGGCGGATTTATGTTGATGACTCATTACGCCGAACGTCTGGCCCTTAAAAGTGACAATACCAATATGCATTATGCTGGATTGGTGCTCTATGTTATAGCTGAGGCCTTTATTTTTATCCCGTTAATTTTTATTGCCATTATGATGGCCGGTGAAGGGGCTTTTAATATTTTAAATCAGGCCGCGATTTTGACCTTGTCTTTGTTTACTGGTCTTTCAGCCATTGTATACTTGACCAAAAAAGATTTCTCCTTTCTTAAATCGACCCTTGCGGTCGGTTTTTTTATTGCACTTGGATTGATTGTCGCCGGTACCTTGTTCGGCTTTAATCTAGGACTTTGGTTCAGTGTAGGTATGGTTGTTTTGGCATCGGGTTCTATTCTGTACCAAACTTCTAATATGATTCATAAATATCAAAAACATCAGCATGTGGCCGCTTCATTGGGGCTATTTCTCTCGTTGTTGCTATTGTTCTGGTATATTCTTAGCATCCTATCAAACGATTAACCCTAAAACCCCACTATAAAACTAGGCCTGGGCATTCATTGCTCGGGTCTTTTTATTTTATTCCGTATTTTCGAAAAAAATCTACATGAAAAAATTTATCGCCCTTTTAGCCATTTGTTGTTTTCTATCGTGTAAAACCACTGCTCCGACCGCAACAGATGATGTTGCGGCAATTCGTACCATTCTTGACCAGCAGCAAAAAGCATGGTCGAACAATGACCTTGAGGGTTTTATGGCCGGCTATTGGAAATCGGACGAACTTACCTATTTCAGCAGAGGAAGAATTACCAAAGGATGGCAGACCACCTTGGCGAACTACAAGAAAAACTACCCTACTGAAAAAGAAATCGGCACCCTAAAATTTGAAATTGCCAACATTAGCAAAATCAATGATGATGCCTATTGGGTCATGGGAAGCTACTTTTTAACTCGGGAAGCCGGAGACGCCAATGGCACCTTTATGATCGTTTTTAAACGCATTAATGGCGAATGGAAAATAATTGGGGATTCTTCTTGTTAGAACTTTCTATCAGGATCGAATGCCGAAATATCCATCGATGGTTTTTTACCATTACTAATTTCAGCAACCAGTTTTCCAGTGGCGGGACCTAAACTCCAACCCATCATGGCATGGCCCGTCGCAAAGGTGAGGTTCTTTATTTGTTTCGACCTACCAATATAAGGCAGTCCGTCTGGCGATACGGGACGCATACCTGTTTTGGCATCGGCCATCTCAGCGGCCGTTATTTCTATTTCGGGATAAAATGCCGTTACCCCTCTGGCAATGGCCTCTACCCTTTCTTTTCGTACTTTCGTATTTATGCCCGAAAACTCCATGGTACCGGCAAACCGGGTAAAGCCTTTCATAGGCGTTACGGCCATACTACGCTCCATTAAAATGGCAGGCATTGAAATACCCAAAGATCGCGGCACATTAATGCGATATCCTTTTCCGGGTTGTAAGGGCAAGCTGATCTTCAATTTTTTAGCGAATTCGCCGCTCCATGACCCTGCTGCGAGTACTACCTCATCGGCATCATAAGAACCTTTTTGGGTGATAATCCGTTGTATCTTGTCGCTATTCAAGTCGATATCGATAACTTCTTCATTCGTACGAATGATGACTCCTGATGCTTTTAAATGCTGTAGCAATTTGGGCATAAGTTCTGTAGGGGTCATGTGCGCATCACACTCGTAGTGTATGGCCCCTTTTGCTTCGATCTTTACATTGGGTTCTAAGGCATCCAATTGCGATTTGTTCAATTCGGCAACTTCCAAACCCAAAAAACTGGCCTTTTTGGCCACTTCCATTTCATGTTCAAAGGCAGCGTCGGTCTGGTAGAGCATTAAAAGTCCTCGACGCTCCAAATGAAAATCGCCCATATCACCCGATGCTTTCATATCTTCAAAAAGGCCGCGGCTTAAAAGATTAATATCCCGTATAACAGGCATAGCCTTTTCTACTTTTGCCGCAGTAGACGATTTATGAAAATACCAAGACCATTTAAAAAAATCGGTATCCCACCGGGGTTTCATGTAAAACGGACTCGAGGAATTGAACATCCATTTGATACCTTGGGCAATCTTTCCTGGGGATGCCAAAGGGATAATATGGCTCGGCGTAATATAGCCAGCGTTTACAAAGGAAGCTCCTGAAGTGATATCCGATTTATCGATTACGGTTACTTGATGGCCTTCTTTTTGAAGGTAGTAGGCAGAGCTGAGACCTACAATGCCCCCTCCTATGACAATTATATTTTTGCTCATACTAAATCACTTGAAATCCGTGTGCGTAAGGGTCGTCATCGTCGATGGTTATGGTATTCAGGCCATAAATTTTAGCCCAACCTTGAATGCTTGGCACTATGGCTTTCATGCCGGCCAAGGTCGTTTCTTCCTCGATTCTTCCAATAAATTTTGAGCCAATAAAGCTCTCATGAATAAATTGTTCCCCAATTTTTAGCCTGCCTTGTGCATGCCATTGGGCCATTCGCGCAGAAGTGCCCGTGCCACAAGGAGATCGATCAATGGCCTTGTCTCCATAAAACACCGCATTTCGCGCAGTTGCCTCGGGTGAAATGGTTTCTCCTGTCCATAACAGATGACTGACATTGCGAATCGTGTCGTCTTCAGGATGAATAAAATTATCAGGATATTTTAGGTTTATTTTCTCACGTATTTCTTGACTAAACTGGATCAGTTTGCTAGCTGAAAAATCCTGAATTCCTGAAAAATTAGGCTGAGGATCTACAATGGCGTAAAAATTGCCACCGTAAGCCACATCAAAGGATAGTTCCCCCAATTCATTACAATCCACCGTTAAACCCGAAGCGGCCAAATATGATTTCACATTGGTCAATTTCACCGAATCGACTTTTTTACCGGTCTGTTGATACTCGATTTTCACCAAGCCTGCTGGAGTTTCCATTCGTACTTTTCCTGGCACCTTTGGTAAGATTAACCCTTCTTCAATACCAATGGTAATGGCCCCAATAGTGCCATGTCCGCACATGGGGAGACAACCGCTGGTCTCGATAAATAGTATACCGAAATCATTTTCTGGGTTCGCAGGCGGATAAAAAATACTACCACTCATCATGTCATGGCCCCGGGGTTCGTACATGAGTCCTTTTCGGATCCAATCGTATTCTTTCATAAAATGCTGCCGCTTTTCGGCCATGGTGGCCCCAATCAATTTGGGTCCACCGGTAGTCACTACCCTCACAGGATTACCGCAGGTATGGGCATCGATACATTTAAAAGTAGCTTTTGACATTTAACTTTGCAATCGTTTGGTTTCTGCTATATACTTGTTGATGCGTTTTTCTAAAATTGGCAGTGTCACCGTGCCTTGTTCTAAAATCACCTCATGAAACTTTCGAATATCAAAATTTTGGCCTAGTGCCTCCTCCGCTTTTTTTCTAAGTTCCCTAATTTTGATCTCGCCCATTTTATATGAAATCGCCTGCCCTGGCCATGCAATATATCGGTCGGTCTCCGTGTTGACCTCATGTTCTGAAAGTGCCGTGTTCGATAGCATATAATCCAAAACCTGTTGTTTTGACCAGCCTTTGGCATGTATACCGGTATCGACCACTAAGCGGCAGGCGCGCCACATCTCGTAGGTCAGTTTGCCGAATTCTTCATAAGGCGTTCTATAAATACCCATATCGTTCCCCAAAAATTCGGTGTACAAAGCCCAACCTTCACCATAAGCCGATAAGTACATGTTTTTTCTAAAATCAGGAATGCTATCACCCAGTTCACGATTCAATGAACCCTGAAGATGGTGCCCAGGAACGGCCTCATGTGCCGTAAGCGATGGCAGCACGTACAAAGGCCTGCTCTTTAACTTATAGGTATTTACCAAATAATATCCTGGTTGGGTATCGCTTGAAGGTCCTGAATATCGACCACCGGTATACTTTGGAGCAATGGCGTCCGGTACTTTTTTTACGCCATAGGGACTTCTGGGCAAGGTAATAAAATATTTAGGCAATTCGGCATCGATACGTTTCGCAATATCGCGAGCTTCCTTGAGCAATTCATCGCCGGATGTTGCATAAAACCGATCGTCTGTTCTTAAAAATGTAAGAAAATCGGAAAAGCTTCCTTTAAAACCGACTTCCTTAATGATTTCTTCCATTTCGGACTTTATTCTTGCCACTTCCATCACTCCTATATTGTGGATATCATCTGCGGTATATTCATCCGTAGTGGTGTAATAATTGAGCCTGTTTTGGTAAAATTCGCGACCTTTTGGTGTTTCAGAAATACCTATGGCTTCCCGAGTATTCGGAATGTATTCCTCCTCAAAAAAAGTTTTTATCCTTTTAAAAGAAGGCACAACGCTTAGTTCAATTGCTTTTTTCGCTTCTTGTAAAACTGAATCCTTTTGTTGCGGCGTTAATACCTCGGGTAATTCTTGAAATGGAGCATAAAAACTACTTTGGGTATATTCTTCCACAATGTGTTCATCGTATGTCGATTCGTATCCCTTAAAAATAATTTTGGGCTGCGAAATACCTTGTTTCAGACTTTCCTGGAGCAGTACCAAATGCTGGTCCGTGTATTTGGGTATGGCATTCAAGGTTCTTAAATACGCTTTGGCACCTTCGTAATCCAATATCGGTTTTACCCTGTAATTCAAATTAAGATGAAAACCTTGATCGGACTGAATAGGATTGAGGTACATTTCATAGTCATATTCGTCTACCCGATTTTTAAGTGAAAATTTTAAAAGCTCTAAGGATATGTTTTCAGTTTCAGAAAGTTGCCCATTGGTAAGGGAATCTAACCGTGCCAGTTGAATACTGGCAAACTCAGCGTCTTTTTGTTCAAGTTTGGCATCAAACAAGCCTAAGGGATGCTCTTGTTGATCATAAAGTTCAAAACCTTCTACCTCGGCGATAATTTGGGCAAGGCGTGTAGAATCGTTACCCTGTTTTTCTTCTGCGCAAGAAAATAGCAATACCAGCACCCAAAAGGGCAAACTATGATTTAACAACGCGAAGAATCTTAGCATGTGTTATATTTTGGCCTTGGTATGTACTCCTTCTCAAATGCGCATTATGCCTAACGGATTTTCGTTGTTAAGTGCTTCGGGCAAATGTTCTTGAGGCCAACTTTGAAACGCTATCGGTCGCGCCCATCGTTTAATAGCCGATTCGCCCACTGACGTAAAACGACTGTCGGTAGTTGCCGGAAACGGGCCGCCATGGTGCATGGAAGGGCACACCTCTACCCCTGTCGGTACGCCGTTAAAAATGATACGCCCTACCCTACTTTGCAAAGCATCCACTACGTTCTTATATTTTATGATATCAGTTGAATCACCTAAAATTGTTCCGGTTAACTGCCCTTCAAGGGCTTTTAAAACTAGCGCCAACTCAGCAACATTTTCACAACGGACTACAATAGAAAACGGACCAAAAACTTCTTGGTGCAGCCTTGGGTTCTTTAAAAAATTGTTGCCATTTACCGTGATTACTTTCTGAAGGGCGACATTCGGGGCTACCTTCGATTCATTTTCTGCAACAACATTGACCCCACCTTGTTTTGAAAGTTCATTTTTACCTTTTTCGAAGTTGCCATGAATGTTGGGATGCAACATACAACTCGGCTCAAGCTTCTCTATTTCAATTCCCAGGGTTTTAATAAAATTGTCTAAGGAAGTACTTTTTATGCCTAAAATGAGTCCTGGATTGGTACAAAACTGTCCGGATCCTAGCATGATTGAACCGGCATATTTGGTGGCCCATTCGTCACCTTTTTCCAAAAGGGCGGACGGTAAAACAACCACAGGATTGATACTGCCCATTTCCGCAAAAACAGGAATAGGTTCCGGACGATCGTTCGCCAATTTGTACAAGGCTACGCCACCTCTCATACTTCCAGTAAATCCAACACCTTTTACTTTTGGGTGCATGACCAATTGCTGGCCCACTTCATTGCCTCTCGAATTCAAATTGGAAAAAACGCCATTAGGCATTCCTGTTCTTTTGGCCGCTTGGGTAATCGCATAAGAAACCAATTCCCCAGTTCCCGCATGCATGGGGTGGCTTTTCACGATAACCGGGCAGCCTGCCGCCAAGGCGCTTGCGGTATCGCCCCCGGCCGTAGAAAAGGCAAAAGGAAAATTACTTGCACCAAAAACGACGATAGGCCCTAACGGAACCAACATTTTTCGAAGATCAACTTTAGGCAAAGGTTCGCGCTCTGGTTGAGCAGTATCGATGGTCGCCTCGACCCAGGACCCTTCTTCCAAAAGATTTGCAAATGCTTTCAACTGACCCATAGTACGACCACGTTCCCCTTTTGCCCTTCCTTCAGGTAGTCCAGATTCTTGAACATATACTTGAATCAGGGCATCGCCCATGGCTTCGATTTCTTCAGCGATCGCTCTCAAAAATTCCGCTTTTTTTGCACCCGACATTTCTTTGTAAACCTGAAACGCCTCATACGCTAGTTGTACCGCCTGATCGACTTCTTCCTTGTTAGCCTCATGGAATTTCCACTCGGTCTCTTGATTACTTTTCGGATTGAATGTCGAAAAAACCGTAGTTCCTTTGGCCGAAATTTCTTCCCCAATATAATTTACTCCTTTAATCATAGTTTTTCTATACGTTTAAGATGTGCCTTGACATCTACTGGTTTATGAACAATTTTTGTTGAGACCGGATACTTTTCCAACAACGTTTCTGGTCGTTTTGGCCGCTTTGAAAAATTACCGCCACAATTGGGGCAAATGGAATGTAATATCGTTTCAACACATTCACTACAAAATGTACACTCAAAAGTACAAATCATGGCGTCGTCTACATCGTTCGCAAGTAGTTTATTGCAATTTTCGCAAGAAGGTCTAATTTCTAACACCGGCGAGCGATTTGTAATCAGGCAAAGAAGGTCTTGTTTTAACCCCTTGGGCAATAACTTTTAAAACTCGTTCGCGTTCTGCGCCTTGCAAGGGTAATCTAGGTGCCCTTACATTCTCAGTGCCGATACCCGTAGCTACTTCGGCCAATTTTATATTCTGCACTAATTGCGGACTAATATCCAGCTCTAACAAAGGTAAGAACCAACGATAAATGTCTATAGCTTCTTGGGTGCGACCGGCTTTTGCTAATTCATAAATGGCAACTGTCTCTTTTGGAAATGCGCATACCAGTCCCGCTACCCAACCATCGGCACCGATCAAAAGGCTTTCCAAAGCAAGCGGATCTACTCCTGTCAATATTTTGAGCTTATTACCAAACCTATTTCGTAATCTTCCAATATTTATAATATCGCGGGTAGACTCTTTTACAGCCTGAATATTTTTTAGTTCCATGAGTTGTTCGAACATATCTACGGTCACCTCTATTTTATAATCAACAGGGTTATTATAGATCATAATAGGAAGCGAGGTACTTTTGGCGATTTCCTTAAAATATGTAATAGTTTCGTAATCCGTTGACTTATAGCGCATTGGCGGCAATATCATTAACCCATTCGCTCCGGCCTTTTCTGCATCGTTAACGGCTTGAATTGCTATTTTGGTGGCCTGTTCGGCAACGGTCATAATAACCGGAATCTTTCCAGATACGATCTCTACCGTTTCTTTGACCAAAACATTTTTTTCATTTTGGGTCAAGGTACTGGCTTCGCCCAATGAGCCTCCCAGAACAATACCATGAACGCCCGCATCAACTTGGGCTTTAATATTGGTATTGAACATTTTTAGATCTAATTGATCATCATCGGTGAATTTTGTGGTGACCGCAGGCATAACGCCCTCCCATTGTACTTTCATGCTTTGTTTTTTTTATCGATTCACACAAAAATATAGAATTAATAGTCTTCACGGTTAATTTCATTTTACCTAATATTACGCATATATTAACCTATTAAGCTCCTATATTAAAAATATACATATAATATTTGCATATTTCAAGTTATGAAAGTCTTGCCCTTTAAAATTCCGAAACCCGAAGCCAGCACCTTGTTCTTACAAGAAGATAAGGTTAGGTCTTTTTATGGAATACTTCACCAACATACAGAAACGCAGCTCAGCTTTATCGTAAAAGGGCAAGGTAAACTGATCGTTTCGAACAGCGTTCATAGTTATGCGGAAAATGATATTTTCGTGATAGGCAGCAATACGCCCCATCTATTTCAAAGTGCAAAAAGTCATGAAAATTCGCATATGATTACCTTATTCATTTCTGCGGATAGATTTATCAGTGATTTTAAAAGGATTCCCGAACTTGAAGAATTAAGTTCTTTTTTTAGCGAATGCGGCAACGGGGTCAAGGTTACCTCCCATGCTAATGAGATAATCGAGCTGATTTTTCAAATGCGGAATTCAAATCGATTTGCCACATTTCTATTCTTTTTACAACTCGTCCAAAAAATAAATAGTGCTGATAAAAGAAAGCTGAGCTCTTATCTTCCTACCAAAAAAATAACGAATCTTGAAGGAAGACGCTTGCAATTGGTTTTTGATTATGCCGTGAATAATTTTGAAAAAGAGATTACCCTTGACCAAATAGCCGGTATTTTGCCCATGACGACTCCTTCGTTTTGCCGATTTTTCAAACAACGAACCAACAAAACTTTTTTTGAGTTTTTGATCGAACTTAGAATCGCACATGCCTGTGAACTACTATTGCAACACGAAAAAAAATCGATAGCGGAAATCTCGGAGGCTTCTGGTTTCCATTCGATTTCAAACTTCAATCGAAGCTTTAAAAAACTCAAAAAAGTATCGCCATCACAGTTCGCCCGAACAATTGAACAAACCATGGGGTTTTGAACTTAACCCTGTTCATCATTCCCATTAAAAATAAATTTATGACCTATCGAGCATGACACCCTAATCCTAAAGTTTTCACTATTTTTGTCAAATTTTGATTTCAAATTTTAGATACTATATAAAATGAAAAAAATTCTTTTGTTTGCTTTTGGCCTTTTTATAGCATGTAATTCTTCTCAGAAAACCACAGTTAACAAAACTGTAGCTGCTAAAAAGTCAACAACATCACCAATCACATATGCCGAAACTATTACCGAAAAGGAGCTAAAGGAACATTTGTACACCTATGCCTCAGACGAGTTTGAAGGAAGGGAAACAGGGAAACCCGGACAGAAAAAAGCAATCGCATATATAAAGGCAGAATATGAAAAATTAGGCATTCCCGCTGCACAGGCTAATGGAGACTATTTTCAGAAGGTACCTTTAGAGATAAAAAACCTTCCAACAGGATCCATGACAGTAAATGGCGACACTTATCCTATTGGGGACGATTTGCTTACATTTTCATCCGCAACAGCGGAAATTGATGAGTTGGTATACCTTGGGTATGGTATTGAAGAAGGCGATTATTCAGATTATAAAAATGTAGATGTTTCAGGTAAGTGGGTTATGGTAAAAGCGGGCGAACCAAAAAATGCAGACGGTACGTTTGTACTTTCTGGTAACGATGAACTCTCGGTATGGAGCAACATGTCAGAAGCACCAGGCAAACGTATGGCATTGGTAACAGAAAAAGGAGCGATCGGACTTATCTATTACGATGATAATAACTTTAAAAGATACAAACGCTACTACGACTATATGCAGAACAACGATAAAGGGCAGTTGAACTTAAAAAATATAGAAGAAAAAGAGCCGGCCCAGCTGTATATTAATTCAAAATTGGCCAAAAGCATCTTGCCCAGTATAGACGTGGACTATACCCCCACGAGCATTGTTGTTGATATTACAATGAATTTGACCGGTTCAAACGAGGAAGTAAGTTCTGAAAATGTGGTGGCTGTACTTAAAGGTACTGAGAAACCTGAAGAATATGTAGTCATCTCTTCTCATTTAGATCATATTGGAATTTCGGCAGACGGACAAATCAACAACGGTGCCGATGACGATGGTTCGGGTACCGTGGCCTTGTTAGAAATTGCAGAGGCATTTAAGAAAGCGGCCGATGCCGGACTCGGCCCAAAACGATCAATCGTATTTTTACATGTTACAGGCGAAGAGAAAGGCTTACTAGGGTCACAATATTATACCGATGTAGATCCTATATTTCCGTTAGCGCAAACTGTGGCAAACTTAAACATAGATATGATCGGACGAATTGACCCTGAGCGCAATGGCGACCGAAACTACGTTTACCTCATCGGTTCCGATAAACTAAGTAAAGAATTGCACAATCTGTCAGAAGCCATAAACGACACCTATACCCATATAGAACTTGATTATAAGTTTAATGATGAAAACGACCCTAACCGGTTCTACTATCGCAGTGATCACTATAATTTTGCAAAGAACAACATACCCATCATTTTTTACTTCAACGGTACTCACGAAGACTACCATCGCCCAGGCGACACGCCTGATAAAATAAACTACGATTTATTGGAAAATAGAAGTCGGCTAATTTTTTATACAGCTTGGGAAATTGCCAATAGAGAACGAAAGGTAGCGGTAGATAAGGCGGCAGAATAAAAATTGTCTTTTTTTACTTTTTCTTGTCGATTATTGTAACCCTGTGACGCAGGTTTATACTATTTTCAGGACCAACCAGAAGAAAGAATATTTTAATTTTGTGGCAATCCTTCTAACAATTAAACCTTGATAATAGCGCAATACGCTTTGCTCTTGGGTAAAAAAAGCCTTGCGAAATGCAAGGCTTTTTTTAGGGAGGAAGACCGGGTTAACCTTGATTACACACGGTCCAGACTTCTACCCCTACAGCTTGCATAAAAAAACAAACGCCCCATCTAAAACGACAGGGCTTGATTTCACTTTAGGGTGGAAGACCGGGTTCGAACCGGCGACCCTCGGTACCACAAACCGATGCTCTAACC
>JBATIN010000366.1:0-4005 GCA_049667765.1 Flavobacteriaceae bacterium | reverse complement strand
AACGTACAGGGATTAAAGAAAGAAGGCATATAACTAAAGGAAGTAAAGAAACCACCACGAGCATGGGGGTTAAAGCTGCAAAAATTGCCATTGAACGGGCCGGTATCGATAAAGATGAAATTGACTTTATCGTTTTTGCAACCTTGAGTCCTGATTATTATTTTCCCGGTCCAGGAGTATTGGTACAACGAGATCTCAACATTAAGACAGTTGGGGCGCTCGATGTACGAAATCAGTGTTCAGGCTTTGTATATGCAATTTCGGTAGCTGATCAGTATATTAAAAGTGGCATGTACAAGAATGTACTAGTCATAGGTTCTGAAATCCATTCAAAAGGATTGGATATGACCACTAGAGGTCGAGGGGTATCGGTTATTTTTGGTGATGGTGCAGGAGCGGCGGTGCTGAGCAGGGAGGAAGATAAAAATAGAGGAATACTTTCAACGCACTTACATTCTGAAGGGCAACATGCCGAAGAATTGGCATTATTGGCGCCGGGCATGGGCGGGCGATGGGTGAATGATATTGTTTCGGATAATAATCCTGCTGATGAATCGTATTATCCGATAATGAACGGCCAATTCGTATTCAAGAATGCTGTAGTTCGATTTAGTGAAGTAATTATGGAGGGGTTGAACAAGAATAATCTTAAACCTACCGATATTGATATGCTGATACCGCATCAGGCCAATTTGCGAATCTCACAATTCATTCAAAAGAAATTCGGTTTAGCCGATGATCAGGTTTTTAATAATATCATGAAATATGGCAATACTACTGCTGCATCTATTCCTATAGCATTGACCGAAGCCTGGGAGTTGGGTAAAATAAAGAAAGGCGATTTGGTGGTTTTGGCCGCTTTTGGTAGCGGTTTTACCTGGGGTAGTGTAATTATTAAGTGGTAAAAAAATAAAACCCCGACAGTAATGTCGGGGTTTGTTCCGCTGATAGGCTATACTAAACACTAACCATTAACTATAAACATATAGCTTTACCAACGTCTATTGTTTTTATAAAAAGTTACTTCTATTCGTATTAATCCGCTTAAATTAGACGGTTTCAATTTTAAAAGTTACACAAGTTAGTATAACTTTAACCTATGCAAAAGACCCTAGTTTTCGGTGCTTCTTTAAAACCTGAACGTTACAGTAACTTGGTGGTACATCGACTATTGGACCATAACATAGTTACAGAAGCATTCGGACTTAAATCAGGTAAAATCAGGACTGTACAAATAAAGTCCAATTTAGACGATTTTCAAAATATTCATACGATTACTTTGTACATAGGGCCTTCTCGTCAGCCAGAATATTACGATGAAATTCTAAATATAAATCCGATAAGAGTCATTTTTAACCCAGGTACTGAAAACCCTGAATTCAAGCAACTGTTAGAAAATCAAGGTATTAGCGTATTGGAGGCTTGTACTTTGGTGCTATTGACGACTCACCAATATCTAACCAAATAAATGAATTTTGATATAAAAAGATTAACATATGGCATTTACTTAACATCGATAATTTAGTGATGTTCATCGAAATGGTATTTTGTTTTCAATGTCACTTTTTTTCACGAATGAGCCATAATCCCATAAACGTAATAAGGCCGTTTAGCGGTAAAAGTTCATAGCCAATCTCATAACCACCAAAAGCGGTGGCCGGTAAATTGGCAATAAGCATGATCAATAGTACGGCGCCTATAGCTATAAAAAGAACGTATTTATCCTTGACCTTTTGTTTTGTGAATATCCCAAAGGTGAATAGCCCTAAAAGAGGTCCGTAGGTATACGTTGCTACGGTAAGCACCCCGTCGATAACATTTCTTTGCAAAACATATTTAAATAGTATAATCACCAGAATAAGCAGAACACCCATAGCAATGTGTACTTTTTTACGAAGCCTCTTTTGTGATGCGACTGGCCGTTCATCAATATTTAAGAAGTCTACGCAGAAAGAGGTGGTCAAAGAGGCCAAAGCGCTATCTGCGCTACTATACGCTGCAGCAATAAGGCCCAAAAGAAAGGTAATGCTGACCAAGGGTCCCAAACCACCTTTTATGGCTATTTCTGGAAAAAGCAAATCGGATTTTGGAGCGCCATCCATAATCGGAATTCCTATTTGAAATTTTTCGGCATAAATAAATAACAAGGCGCCTAAAAGTAGAAAGACAAAATTTACAACCACCAATACTGCGCTAAAGGAAACCATATTTTTTTGGGCATCCTTCAGGGTTTTACAGGTTAGGTTTTTTTGCATCATATCTTGGTCAAGACCCGTCATGCAGATAGCAATGAACATTCCGCCAAGAAATGATTTTATAAAATGCCCCCTTTCATTAAAATTATCAGCGAAGATCATTTTATTATAGGTCTTAAGTTCGTCTGATACCATGAACTCACCTAGGCTCCAACCTAATTTTTGATTAATAAAATATATACATAACCCTACCGATACCAGCATAAAAGTGGTTTGTAAGGTATCTGTCCAAACAATTGTTTTAATGCCCCCTTTTTGGGTATACACCCAGATGAGAAATATAGAAAGGGTTACAGTAACTTCAAAAGGAACGCCTAGATCGTCGAAAACAAATTGTTGCAAAACAATGGCAACCAAAAAAAGTCGAAATGCTGCCCCTAAAACCTTTGAAAGAAAAAAGAAAAATGCGCCGGTTTTGTAACTAATTTTACCAAATCGCTGTTCTAAATACTCGTAAATTTAAGTAACGTTCAACTTATAGTAAATTGGCATTAGAAAATATGCAATTATCAAATACCCGATCAAGTACCCAAAAACGACTTGCATATATCCAAAACTTCCCGATTCTACGCCACCAGGTACAGATATAAAAGTGACCCCCGAAAGGGAGGCCCCAACCATACCAAACGCTACTAAAAACCAAGGTGACGATTTTCCGGCTTTAAAGAAGTCGTCGTTAGAATCGTTTTTTCCTGTGAAATACGAGATTAGCATTAACAGCGCAAAATACCCGCCTATAAGTAACAGGATGTTGGTTGGTGTCATTCAATTTATTTAAGGGTAAAGTACAAAAAGTAAAAATAGTATGTAATTTTGTCTGACAAACACAAAGCATGGATTTTTCTTCGAAGTTATTGGAAAATGCGGTATATGAAATGTCTCAATTGCCCGGAATCGGTAAGCGTACTGCGTTGCGTTTGGTCTTGCATTTGTTAAAACAGCCCAATGAAAGAACAACAGATTTGGCAAGTGCTTTGCAAAATCTTAGGAATTCGGTAAAATTCTGCACCAATTGCCACAATATATCCGATGTTGCCCTCTGCGAAATATGCGCCAGCCCCAAAAGAGATGAAACCTTAGTTTGTGTGGTCGAAGATATTCGCGATGTTATGGCCATAGAAAATACAGGGCAGTATCACGGACTATATCATGTGTTAGGGGGCAAAATATCGCCCATGGAAGGTGTTGGCCCTCAAGACCTCAATATTTTCACGCTGGTCAACAAGGCCAAAAAAGGTGTCATTAAAGAGCTTATTTTTGCTTTAAGCTCTACCATGGAAGGGGATACGACCAATTTTTATATTTACAAGCAATTACATGGGCTTGAGATAAGTACTTCTACTATTGCTAGGGGCATTGCCGTTGGTGATGAATTGGAATATGCCGATGAGGTTACCTTGGGTAGAAGTATCTTGAACCGTATACCGTTCGAAGGATCTATGAAGATGAATTAAAATTGTATTAAGTTTAATTATAAGGATAGATAATTATTATTTTTGCAAAAAATAAGTCCAGAACTACAGTTAAAATAACAATATGTCAAAATTTGAATTAAAACTGCCTAGAATGGGAGAAAGCGTGGCCGAGGCAACCTTGACCTCATGGTTAAAGGAAGTAGGCGATGCCATTGAGTTAGACGAGGCAGTTTTCGAAATAGCGACCGACAAGGTAGATTCTGAAGTGCCCAGTGAAGTCGAAGGGGTACTGGTAGAAAAACTATTTAATGTCGATGACATCATAAAGGTAGGGC
>JBATIN010000365.1:0-3519 GCA_049667765.1 Flavobacteriaceae bacterium | reverse complement strand
GTATTCTGCCGCCAAGGATCTGGCAAAACCTTCAATAGCGCCTTTAGATGCTGCCACACTGGTGTGAAATGGCATGCCGGTGTTCACGGCCACGGTACTAAAAAATACCATACTCGAATTATCCATCATTTTTGGCATAATCGCTTTAACTACCGACACCATGCTGAAAAAGTTAAGTTGCATATCTTCTTCAAAGGTTTCCAACGACATCATTTTAAAAGGTTTTAGATTAATACTTCCGGGAAGATAAGCAAAACCATGAAGTTCATTAGGTAATTGCGTAGTGTCAAGGTTTTCAGAGGTAGCATCAAAAGGGATATGGGTTATGGGTAAGTCCTCCAATCCTTCCATGGTTCTGCAGGCGATAAAAATGGTATAGTCATTCTGTAGTTTTTTTACCATAGAAAGGCCAATACCATGAGATCCACCAATTAACAAGATGTTCTTTTTCATTTTTAAATGGATTTAAATTCTAATTTATGCGGACAATTTTCGAGGGTGCCAAATAGCTCGTTCAGCTTTTCTTCGCGATGCTTAAAAATCTGTTGCAATTGTTTTTTCACTACTAAAGGATAGGCCAATTGGCCAAGTAACCCGAACGGGATTTTAAAATCGATAATATCTTCCATTTCAACGCCTCCTTTAATGGGTTTTATAAAATGTTTGTGATGCCATAGGGCATAAGGGCCGAATCGTTGTTCGTCAACAAAATATTCCCCTTCTTTAACATGGGTTATTTCCGTTACCCATTTGGTGCTATAAAAAGGAAAGGGCGAGACTTGATATTGAATGATCTGTCCTGCGAACATAGGCCGGTCAGCACCGGAAAGAATAGTAAAACCCATATGCTCTGGTGTAATAGTAGCTAGGTTCGCGGGATTCGATAAAAACTCCCAAGCCAACTTTTGAGAAGTAGCTAAACCTTGTTTTGAACGGAGCTGATATAACTTCATCTATTTCGTTTTGGTAAAAGTAAAAACAATTTTGTTTAATAAAAATTAATATTTGTTAAACAATAATTAATAGATTAATGCTATCAATTCCTGAAAATAGAGTTTATTTAAGATTTTGTTAACAATTGCAACATTCGTTTATACGTAGTTTTACGCAAAACAAAAACAACGAACAAATGAAAAAATTAGCACTTTTATTATGTCTGGTTATTGCTGCCTATTCAGGTGAGGCACAGATAAATACGCCGGCACCTAGCCCAGCGTCAACCTTGATTCAAAAAGTCGGGTTAACCGATGTGAAAGTAGAATATTCGAGGCCTTCAATGCGCGGTAGAACTGTTTTTGGAGACTTGGTACCTTATGATAAAATGTGGCGTACCGGGGCCAATGGGTACACTTTAATTACGTTTGGTGATGATGTGAAAATTGCGGGCCAAGATGTTAAGGCCGGTACGTATTCTATATTCACTAAGCCTGGCGCTACTTCTTGGGAAGTTTTCTTCTATACCGATACCCAAGGTGGTGGAACCCCCAGTAACTGGGATGAGAGCAAAGTCGTTGCCAAGACTACTGCTCAAGTTTTTCCAATGCCTGAAGGTATGCCAGTAGAAACGTTTACTATTACTATTGACGATTTAACATCAAATGGTGCGAAGCTGGGTATACTTTGGGAATATGCTTACGTAGCGGTTCCTTTTGAAGTGATGACCGATGCTTCGGTTGAAAAAGATATCGCCAAGGTCTTGGCTGGCCCATCGGCTGATGACTATTATGCGGCTGCCGTGTATTACTCTAGTGAAGGAAAAGATCTTGCAAAAGCGAACGAGTGGATGCAAAAAGCCATGTCCATGACCGAAAAACCTGCGTATTGGCAGTTGCGTCAGCAATCATTGATTCAGGCTAAAGCCGGAAACAAGAAAGGTGCCATTGAAACGGCTAAAAAATCTTTAGCGGCTGCAAAAGAAGCCGGTAACGATGATTACATTAAAATGAACACCGATTCCCTTAAGGAATGGGGCGGAATGTAAGCCATTCAAAAAAGTCAACTACCACTAGGCCAGCCTATGAGGAATTCGGAAGGAAACAATTTTGGAATTTCGAAGCAAGCCTTGAAGTATTTAAATCTCGATTATCGAGTAAAATGAAAGCCCCGATTTTTAGATCGGGGCTTTTTTTATAACTGCAGGGCAGCAAGAATGCCTTCCCAAATATCTTTGGGAATTTTTGTTTGTGATTGTAACGCGGCTATAGTTTCCGAATCGTTTTTATATAAGGCCAGGACTAAACGATTAGTCGTGTTTTCAGAACCTTCGTCGCTTTCTAGTTGTGCGACTTGTCGTGTCAACTCGACTTCATCACCCAATTGTTTTAAGGCCAAAAGACCAAAGAGATGATCAATGTCCGATCGCTGAGAATGTTCATCTGTATACTTTGCAATGGCTTGTAAAAGGTTGTCTTTACTTTCGTTATTTCCCATGGCACCTTCGCAAATCGCCAAAAGATAATCTTGCATTCGTTCATCAGGACTGTACGGTTTTCCCACCCCAATGTTTTCTGGCCATTCTTTGGATGCTTGTAACACTTTGCGGGCAGCCTTATAGTTCTTTTTGGCCAAAAGGGCATTGGCGAGTCCTAAATGTGCACGTTCATAGATTTTTCTACTCTCACTTGCGTGTTCGTAAGGTAAGACCTGAATCGATTTTAATACACTAAGCACTTCTTTATAGCGGCCGGTATTTAAAAGAGCTTTGGCATGGGCCAATTCTATATTATAGGTAGATTTAAATTTTTGATATGCTTTTTTAGAGAGCGTATACGCCTCATCATATTTAGCATTCTCTAAAAGAAATAAAATGTTCTCTTCCCAGACTTTCCAATCGGAAGGGTTCAATTTTAGGGCTTTTTGAATATCGTTGTACTTCGATTCGTAATCAGGATTTTTGAACGCTACCGCCCTATATCGATAAAAAATATCGGAATCGGGAGCTTCGCCCAAGACTTTCAAAAGTTTTTCTCCTTTTTCAGGAAGGCCCACGGCCATGTAATTCTGCGCCAGATAGTATTTTAATTTCCAATGGTCTTCTTGTGCATTGGCCCATTCCAACACTGGAAGCGTTTCCCTACGATACGGAAATACCAAGTCTATGGGCGCTTCTAAAACTTGTTTCAATATCCTAATCCGTTCACTTTCATTAATATCCTTTTGTAAATAAGCAATCCATAGTTTGTTCTTGGGGTTTTTTGAACCGAGCATCAAGGTCATTAGTGCTTCTGTATCAAAACCTAGATTATGGTACCGAATGGCGACATCCAGAAGAGTTTCTTCCTTAAATTCATTTTTAATTTTTGACAATGCAGAATCAATAGCTTCTTTGGTATAGGCGTTTATTCTAGCCGTTTCAAAAGCCACCATATGATTTAAAGGGTCTATCGAGAGAATCGATTTTGCCAAAGAACTGAACTCGTTTTGCTTGTTTTTAAGTCTTGAAACGATCAATAAGGTTTCTAAAGCGTTGATGTTGTTTACGTTATACGACAGCGCCTTAGTGGCGTACCGCTCTACGTG
>JBATIN010000364.1:0-3555 GCA_049667765.1 Flavobacteriaceae bacterium | reverse complement strand
ATTCTTTTGCTAGGCCACCGATAACACTTTTATCACCGGTATCGGTCCATCCTAAGCCACCTGAAGTTAAGCCTCCTAAATGTACATCTGGCGAAACTACCAGTACAGATTTACCAGATTGTTTTGCCTCCACGGCAGCAATAATCGCGGCAGAAGTCCCTCCATAAATAATAATATCCGCTGTTGATCCTGCATCCTTACTTTGGCTTTTTAATGCACCGGGCAGAACCAATAATAGGGGTAGTACTAAGACGTATAGGTATGTGGCTTTTTTCATAATCCAAACATACTAAATTCGGTAAACATTACGGCTGCCTTTTCGTATCCCAACGATATGAAAACAAGTCGCTAATAGTACTACCTTTGTAGTTGCATTAGTAGGTTGAATACCAGCACGCTAATTCAACTACTACATTTGGCAAAGTTGAGAAATGAAGCGTATCCCATTAAAAATATTGCTAAAAAATTCGGTTACGTATTATGCCGTACTCCTTTTCATGGGCTTATTACTGGTCGGTTGTGCGTCGACCAAAAAAATGCCGCAACAAACCATCCTTTTAGATGCAGATCAACCCACTGCACATCCACAAAGAAACAAGGTCGCCATGGCAACGCCCTTACATGATTTTGGATATGATAATCATGAATATATAAGCCTAAAACCAGCGCAATTAATACCACCCATATACAATACCAAAGATTCTTTGGCACAAACCGATACTACTTCTGTAGCAAGCGAGGTTACCTCACCGGTTAATTTAGAGACTAATAGTCCCGTAGCTGCTAAGCTAGTTGAAAATTATTTGAACAGCGATAATAAAGAGCCTAATGGTCATTGTTTAGCCGTAAGTAAAGGTCGTTTTGAACAAGCGTATAAACAGGTTCATGGTCATTCGCTGTATCGTGATTTACCGGATAGCATGGCCACAAAATTATTTACCCCGAAGCAAGTGTTTGATTTGCTTTACGCTTCCGCTTCGGAAACAGAGCAGGGCTGGCAGAGCCTTCCAGAAAAATATAGGGGCAAGGGCAATGCCGGGGCCATTGCTTATGCCGGTATGGGTACCTTGGTGGATTCTACAGCAATTTGGAGTGGAAAATTAAGACCTGGGGCACTCGTGCAAGTTTGGCGATTTAAAGTAGACTATGAACAAGTAGTGCACGGCGTAGATGTTAAAAAACTCGACCCTTACGGACATTCGTTCATTTTCATAAGCTATGTACGCGATGAAGAAAATGTGATTATCGGGCTTAAAATTGCCGATCAAGGTTTTCAAAGTTATAGACCCTTAAGACCAAGCGATTATGAGGTTTGGTGGGCCGTGAACCTGAGTATCTAGAAAACCTATATGTAGTTCAACATTAATTTAACCTTTTTTATGTAATTTGTGTTCAACTAATACGTTACGATCATAGTGGTACATTCCTAAATCTATTAAGACCCATGTTATTCTTTACGCTATTACTTTCTTTAGGCTTTTACAACGAAATGCCGACTACCATAGAAAAGGGGGTAGCCGATAACCTTGTTATTGAAAAGCCGGTTCCTACAGCGACAACCAAACATCTTATAGCAGGAGTGACCCTAAGGTTTACAACAGATTCAGATAGTATTACCACTTCTTATGCCAGTACCAAAGTAGCTGCGGATCAACTTCGCTTGCGTTTAAAAGAAGGACTTCGGTCGGGCACTATTTCTTTTGACAACATTAGAACCGCTTTTGCCGATCAATTGGTTGACAAGATTATCCCTCATTGGTACGGTACTCCGTGGAGTTTTGGGGGCCATACCACCGAACCTAACCAAGGCAAAATAGCATGTGGTTATTTTATATCGACCACTTTGCGCGATATGGGTGTAAATCTCAACCGTTTTAAAATGGCCCAGAAATCGCCGTTCGATGAAGCGAAAATGATAAGTTGTGGTTCTGAAATCAAGAAAGTTGTTCAAGATTCGCCAGAAAAGGCCATTGATGAAATCAATCGACTAACCGAAGAGGGCCTCTACTTTATCGGTTTTGACGAGGGGCATGTGGGTTATCTATTAAAAAGGGATGGCGAATTGTTTCTAATCCATTCCAACTATTTTTCCCCGGTCTCGGTGTGTATGGAAACGCTAAAGGAGTCACGGGTATTCAAGCGTTTTACTACCTTTCACCTTGTAGCTATTTCGCATAACGATACCCTGATGCAACGATGGTTGGACAAAGGTGAGGTATTCTAAACTGCACTTAACCAAGGTATTTCTTTCCAAAAAAATATTAGAATTGCTCTATGTTAGAGCTCAGGTATTCGAACAGTTAAGGTAAGCTACAATATTCTTGCTATAGGTTGTGAGCTTCTTAAATTAATTAAAGATTGTTTTGAAACATGCCGATTATTTATTTACGTCCCTTTATGCGCGGCCAAGGCTCCGTCTGGCCCCATTCTAAAGTCAAGTAGGTGAGGTTATGCTTTTCAGCTCTATAAAATTTAATACCGTAGCTTAAGCTGTGCTATAATTTTTTGCCTAAAACGGTTTCAAAAAAATAATTTAATTACATAATTCAATACTGTCCCTTAAAGAAATTCCAAACCTCTGTCGCCATTTCAATATCCCCGTTTTGTTCTTTTACGACCAGTTTAAAGGCATTACTATATCTCTCTGAAATACTCGGTTCCGTATGCCCTCCACCAATTATCTCATAAAAGACCACTTCCGTATTATTAGTACCGTTGGCAAATAGCTGTTTTTTTACAGTACAGTTATCATTCGTATCCGTATCCGGTAAATCGGTTACTGTAGGGGTGGTATCGGTTTGATTTCTATTGACCCAATAATCGATGGTTTGTTGAGCTGAACGGACCTCTCCACGATCACCCGACATTTCTCCTCCTTCATAAGGATTAATGGGATCTTCAGTACCGTTTATAAACAACGCTGAAATTGGTAACGTTGAATTTGTACATTGTGAATTAACAGGATTGGAAGCCACAATGGCAGCAAAAGCGGTGAGTTTATCGGGCATTTCTTGGGCCAATCGCATAGCCATATGCCCCCCATTAGAGGTTCCCACGGCAAAAAGTTTTGATGCATCTGCATGATGTTCGGTTATTACAAAGTCGAACAGATTGTCTATGAACAGTACATCGTTCGCATCAGGATTACCACTGGCATCATTGCGGCAGTCGTTCCATCCGCGATGGCCACTTGAGCCATTGGTACCATTGGGTACTAGTAGGATTATGTCTGCTTGAAGGGCGATATCCTCCCAAACTGTGTAAGGTGCTTTTGCGTTGGTGAAGCCCATTAGCTCATCTTTATCGCTTCGGTTGCCATGCAATAAAAGTACGATTGGGGCATTCGTTGCATTTTCAGGCAGGTACATGTGATAGTTTCTACTTGTACCCGAAACATCGATAGTCTGGTTTTTGTGCCAGCCCTGGGCGCCAGGTAAAAGTGCGTTAGAATCATCGTCTTTATTGCAACTTACAGTAAGTGCAATAAACACTAAGTAAAATAGAATGTTTTTCATGACGATGTATATTGTGTTTAAAACGTTTTTTGGCTTAAAT
>JBATIN010000363.1:0-11405 GCA_049667765.1 Flavobacteriaceae bacterium | reverse complement strand
ACGGTAAAAACAGAGGCTTTTGATAAGATAATCGTTAGTCCGCATATTGAAGTGACGCTTGTTGAGGGCAACGAAGAATCGGTAGTTATTGAAAATGCCAAGGTTTCTGATGATAAGATCAATATAGAGGTCGAAGGAAAGACCTTAAGAGTGTATTTAGCCGGGGCCAAAATGGTCACCAAATCAGAACGGGTCGACAATGATGATTGGCGTGGCAATAAATCTTTGTATAATGGCACGATGGTAACGGCAAGAATCACCTATAAGACTTTAAATACGCTCTCTATTCGTGGTGAAGAAATTGTGAAATGTGAAAGTCCTATTACACAAGATAAATTCGTTTTGCGCATTTATGGTGAGTCAAAGGTATATTTAAGTCATGCGACTTTAGAGAGCCTTACCGTTGCTATTTATGGGGAAAGCTACCTTGAAATAAGAGGGGGTAAGGTAGGGAGACAAAAGTACAATGCCTATGGCGAAAGTGAGGTAAATACTTTAGAGATGGATAATAACTCGACTAAGATCACTGCCTATGGTGAAAGTAATTTCAGGGTCAAGGTCGATGATCGTCTTAAAGTGAGTTGCTATGGCGAAACCAACATAAACTACACGGGAAACCCTGAGGTTGACAAGGGTATTGTAATTGGTGAGGCATCGATTCGTAAGATTGGATAAAGCAAATAATTAAGAAAGCCAGCCCAGTAAGGCTGGCTTTTAAGTTAGAACAATGTTGTTGCTACATGACCATTTTTCTACTCAAAATCAGCTTCGGATACTTCAATGTTTATGACCGCTTTCAATAATTTACTAGTTACTTCTTGCGGTCCCATGGTGGAAATTTTTAAAGAAGGAAACATAATTCCATCGACAACTACGTACTCACTGAAACTAGTTTCTTGGTTTTGTGATTGTCCGCCCATATTAACTATAGAGCCTTCCTTCACTTTAAGTCCGGTTGCTACATCATAATAGTAGGTGGCTTGAATAGTATTTCCGGGCACTTCAATTTTATAGGCATCTTTGTCAACTATTTTTTCTATACCCGCAAATTTGGCTTTTGGATTAAGAGCGATACCTTGCTCAGGAAAAATGCCCATGGCATTTTGTAGGTCTGTAGCCATTTCGGCAGGCATAGGCATTTTGTTTTCGCCCTGTTTCATATATAGCTCATCGCCTTTTGCAATAACACCCATCATTGGCGCATCGTTCATAAAGGTGATTTGTGCGAACTTGTCTTTTGTTCTTCTTTCCTCGGTCTTAATCTTTGCGCCCATGGCCTCCCCTTCATACACCATAAGTAAAGAACTGATGGCTTCAATTTTAGTTTTTCCACCAATGGCCTCAAAATATTTATCAAGAATGGAATTCACGGTTACCCCTTCTGGAGCAGAAATCGTATGGTCGGGTTTTTCGGTCGGGGTGGCGTATTTGTCAAAATAGTTAATCGGTACAGCTTTACCATTAAAGGTTACTTTTTCTAAATTTTCAAGTACTTCACTGCCTTTGCCTGTAACCACTATGCGCGCATTATCGGTAGACAGATATTTCTGCGCGGCCTTTTGTACGTCGGCAATGGTAATAGCATTGATGCGTTCTAAATAGGTTTTGTAATAATCTTTTGGCAAACCTTCGGTCTCGATGTTTAGGGCATAATCGGCAATGGTACTGGGGTCTTCAAGGGCGAGCACAAAGTTTCCGACATATTTGGCCTTTGCATCTTTCAACTCCTTTTCAGAAACGGGTTGCTTAATAATGTTGTCCACTTCTTTTAACAATTCTACCACCGAGCTATCGGTAACCGCATTTCTCACACTCGAATAGGCCTGAAACCTTGCCGGTACGTATTTGTTATCACCAAGACTTGAATAGGCGCCATATGTATAGGCTTTGTCTTCCCGTAGGTTTAAAAAGAGCCTTGCTTGGCCGCCACCACCTAAAATTCTATTTGCCATTAGCGCTTTTAAGTAATCAGGGTCTTTCATTTTTAAATCGACAAGATTTTGTACCGAGACCTCCGATTGCACCGCATTGGGGACATCAATAAAATTTATTTGGGTGTATTGCACATTTGCAGGTCTTGAAAAAGTGAAGGAAGGAGGGGTCGCTTTGGGCCAAGAAACGAAATGTTCCTCTACCAGTTTTTTCACCTCTTCGAACGTAACGTCTCCGACAACCACTAAGTAAGCATTGGCTGGCACAAAATAACTAGAGTAGAATTGATTTACATCGTTTAGCGTTACATTGTTGATCGAAGCCTCGGTAACGAATTCACCATATGGGTGGTTTTTTCCGTAGGCTAAAGCGCTTTGTACCCGTTCGGAAATTGCCGAAACGTCTTTTTCTTGGGCTTTTAGGCCGGTCAACAGTTTCTGTTTTTCTTTTTCAAATTCTTCCTGGGTAAAATTAGGGTTGATTGCGGCATCGGCCATCAATTCAATTATTCGAGGAAAATATTTCGATAATGAGCTGGCAAATGCACTTTGCGACCCGAAATTTATTCTGGCCCCTAAAAAATCTACTTCCTCATTAAATTCATCCTTGGAAATACTTTTTGAACCTTGCCCCAAGAGACTGGCGGTCAAACTTGACACTCCCGCTTTGTCTCCTTCAAGAACAGGAGGGTTGTCTATACGTAGTTGCATTGATACCCTAGGAAGTTTATGATTTTCCACAACCAATATTTTGAGTCCGTTCTTTAGTTCAAAACGCTGTGGTTCGCTCAAATTAATTTCTGGTGCCGGCCCTGCGTTAGGCATTTTACTTCGGTCGATTTGCCCTTGTACGGCTACAACCATAGAGGCCAAAAGCATTGTTATATATAATTTTTTCATCTCAAGTTTTTTTTTAGTTCGCAGAAGCTGCTTCGGGTAAGTATTCAATGATAACCCTTTGATTAGGGCTCAAATAGGTATTGGCGACCTTCATAATTTCTTCTCGTGTTACCGAACGGTAAATGTCGATCTCTTTATTGATCAATTCGGTATCGCCAAATAGCATATAGTTTCTCGCTAAAGAATTTGCAATACCTTCAACACTTGAATTTGAATTTACGAACTGGTTTTCAAATTTATTCTGTAATTTTTGATAGTCGTTTTCTGAAATAAGTTCGGTTCTGACCTTGGCAATTTCTTCTTCCATTTCAGAGACTAAAGTGTCTAAACCTGTTTCGCCTACAGGAAGGGCAAATACCAGGTACATGCCATAATCTTCTTGGCCCACATTAAAAGCACCCACTTGTAGGGCCTGTTTTTGCTCATCTACCATTTTTTTGTAGAGCTTCGAGCTTTTTCCATCGCTAAGGTAGGTTGAGATCATATCGAGAACATAGGCATCCCTTTCTTTAAAACCAGGGATGCGGTATGCGATAACCGCGGCAGGAATCTGAATATTCGGATCATGGGCATTGGCCTTTATTTCTTGAGTAATAGGGGTTTCTTTCGGGTAATTACGAACCACCGCTGCACCTTTGGGGATGGATCCAAAATAGTCTTTCACCAGTTTCATAGTCTTGCTTATCTCTATATCTCCCGCGACGACCAACACCGCATTGTTGGGTACATAATATTTTTTGTTGTAGGCGATAACATCTTCTAAAGTGGCGGCATCAAGGTCTTTCATATAGCCAATATTGGGGTCTTTGTACGGGTGGACCTTAAACAGGTTTTCAGCTACATTGAATAATAATTGACCATATGGCGAATTATCATAGCGAAGTCTTTTTTCTTCTTTCACCACTTCTTTTTGGGTGTCGATTCCTTTTTGGTCGATAACCGGGTGTAGCATGCGCTCCGATTCAAGCCAAAGCCCCAATTCTAAATTATTGGATGGAAAGACCTCATAATAATAAGTTCGATCTTGTGAGGTGTTGGCGTTGTTTTGGCCACCGTTGGCAGCTACAATTTCGAACCATTTGCCCCTACCTATATTTTTTGTGCCTTCGAACAATAAATGTTCGAAAAAATGTGCGAAACCTGTTCTGCCTTCTGTTCGGTCTTTTCCTCCAACATGGTACATGACCGAAGTAGTGACAACAGGTGCCGTATTGTCTTTGTGTAAGATTACGTGAAGCCCATTGTCAAGGTCAAATTCTTCATAGGCTACTTCTTGCGCCCAAGTCATTGCACTCACGAAGAGTAGTAATGAAAGTCCTAGTAGTCGTTTTTTCATTTTATAGTACTTATTCAATTTTCACATAGGTCAATGTAGGAAAACATTTGTTATATGTATATACCTTTTTAACAAAAACCCAAGTTATGGTATATTGGTTTAACATGAATTTTCAAAATGATTTATAAATTTTCCGTATTTTGTAGGAACGCTAATTCACCAAATATGATCAAAGAATATATTTTGCCCATACGATTTGGCATTGCAACTAGTGGCTGTCTTATCGCATATTTTCTGATTCTTTCACTTTTCAACCTACATACCAATGTCTTCTATAGCGTTTTCAATGGAATTATAACCGGATTCGGAATTTATGAGGCGATTAAAGTTTATAAATTAAGAAACTCAGTGAATTTCGATTATGGCAAAGGATTTATGGTTGGAATGGTTACAGGTTGCGTTGCCACACTTATTTTCACACTGTTCTTTGCACTTTATTCAACTGAACTCAATGTTGGATTTTTAGAAGAACTTTCCACCAAATGGGCTAAAGATTATCAAAGTTTTGAAGCCATCGTATTCTTTACAGTGGCAATTATGGGAATAGCAACTACCTTGGTTCTAACACTCTCTTTTATGCAACTTTTTAAAAGGAGTAATAACCTCAAGAAAAAATCGGACTAAAATCTGTTTAATTCACTTGTGCATTAATGATTTAGCAGTATATTTGCATCCGCTTATTGAAAAAGATGGGCGTTAATTTTAACCAATATACACGCTATGTACGCAATTGTAGAGATGGCAGGGCAGCAATTTAAAGTTGCAAAAGACCAAAAAGTGTATGTTCACCGTTTGCAGACAGAAGAAGGAAAAAAGGTAACTTTTGACAATGTTCTTCTATTGGCCGATGGCACGAGCATCACCGTTGGCGCCCCGGCTATAGACGGCGCCGCTGTAGAGGCGAAAGTCGTAAAGCACCTTAAAGGTGACAAAGTTATTGTCTTTAAAAAGAAAAGACGAAAAGGATATCGCAAGAAAAACGGACACCGACAGTCGTTGACTGAAATCGTAATCGAGAGTATTATTGCGAAAGGCGCGAAGAAAGCTGCGCCACAGAAAGAAGAGAAGCCTAAAGCAAAAGCTGAGGTGAAACCTGCTGCCAAAGAGGTGAAACCAGAATTAAAAAAGGAAGCCCCTAAGAAAGAAGTTGCCGCCAAAGCAGCGCCTAAGAAAGCTGCTAGTGCAGACGATTTGAAAAAAATCGAAGGTATTGGGCCAAAAATTGCTGAAACCTTGATTGCTGCCGGTATTTCAACTTTTGCCGAGCTGGCAAAAACCAAGCCGGCAAAGGTGGCCGAAATTATTGCCGATGTTCGCGGAAACCACGTTACCGATACTTGGCCTGCACAAGCTAAATTAGCTGCCGAAGGCAAATGGGACGAGTTGAAAAAATGGCAAGATGAATTAGATGGAGGTAAAGCATAATCGCTTATCTCCTTAGAGTATAAAGTATAATATAATGGGTTTGCCAGTAACGGCCGACCAGATAAAATCGAAAGATCATGGCACATAAAAAAGGTGTAGGTAGTTCTAAAAACGGTAGAGAATCAGAATCGAAACGCTTGGGCGTAAAGATTTTTGGTGGCCAAGCTGCTATTGCCGGAAACATTATCGTGAGACAACGTGGAACAAAACATAATCCAGGTGTAAATGTTTATGCAAGTAAAGATCATACCTTGCATGCCCGTGTTGACGGAATGGTAAAATTCGAGAAAAAGGCAGGCGGAAAGTCATTTGTTTCCATTGAGCCGTTTGAAGCTTAAGTAAGCATTTCATACAATTTATAGACCCTTTCGGAAACGAAGGGGTTTTTGTTTTTACCCCAGTTTTTTTAAATTTCATCCAGAATCTTATAATGGGCTTCAGCCCATTTTCGATAGAGTGCGCTTTGTATAGGGAAAGGCTTGAAATAAAAAACCCTTACCGCAGCGGTAAGGGTTTTTATGTTGCGAAACAAAAATTTAATACCTGTAGTAATCAGGTTTAAATGGGCCTTTAACGGTAACACCGATATAGTCGGCCTGATCTTTACGAAGCTCGGTAAGTTCGGCGCCCAAACGAGATAAATGAAGTTTAGCTACCTTTTCATCGAGATGTTTCGGTAACATGTACACATCATTTTTGTAGTTTTTGCTGTTTTTCCAAAGCTCGATCTGTGCCAAGGTCTGATTCGTGAACGAGTTGCTCATCACAAAACTAGGGTGACCAGTGGCGCAACCTAGATTTACTAAACGGCCTTCGGCCAAAACGATGATGTCTTTACCGTCGATAGTATATTTATCTACTTGTGGCTTTATCTCATCTTTAGTTTTGCCATGGTTCTTGTTCAACCACGCCATGTCAATTTCGTTATCAAAATGCCCAATGTTGCAAACAATCGCCTTATCCTTCATTGCCTTGAAATGATTGGCCTGAATAATGTCTTTGTTACCTGTTGTGGTAATGACGATATCTGCATTACCGATTACGTTTTCTAATTTTTTTACTTCGAACCCGTCCATACAGGCTTGTAGTGCACAAATTGGGTCGATTTCCGTTACTGTTACGATCGAACCGGCACCTTTAAAAGAAGCCGCAGTACCCTTACCTACATCGCCGTATCCGGCAACCACAACTTTCTTACCGGCTAACATGGTGTCGGTAGCACGGCGAATGGCATCGACAGCACTTTCTCTACAACCGTACTTATTATCGAATTTTGACTTAGTAACAGAATCGTTCACATTAATTGCGGGCATTGGTAAGGTTCCGTTCTTTACCCGTTCGTAAAGTCTGTGTACACCTGTAGTCGTTTCTTCAGAAAGGCCTTTGATCTCAGTAGCCATTTCTGGATAGATGTCTAAAACCATGTTGGTAAGGTCGCCACCATCATCGAGAATCATATTCAATGGTTTGCGGTCCTCTCCAAAGAACAAGGTCTGCTCAATACACCAATTGAATTCTTCTTCATTCATACCTTTCCAGGCATAAACGGGTATGCCTGCAGCAGCAATGGCAGCGGCGGCATGGTCTTGTGTAGAAAAAATGTTACATGAACTCCAGGTTACCTCTGCCCCCAAAGCGACCAAGGTCTCTATTAGAACGGCAGTCTGAATGGTCATGTGCAGGCAGCCCGCGATACGTGCTCCTTTTAAAGGCTGCTCATTCTTATATTCTTCACGAAGTGACATAAGTCCGGGCATTTCGGCCTCGGCCAAATCAATTTCTTTTCTTCCCCAATTAGCTAGGGAAATATCTTTTACTTTGTACGGTACGTAAGTAACGGTTTTGGTGCTCATAGTTCTTTTTTATTTTTACTTTCGTTTTTTGGACAGATGTTCTGGTCCTTTTGCGGCCACAAAGTTACGAATATCCTAAATAATGTTATGCCTCTATATAAAACTATCACGACTAATACTTCAATTTTAGTTTATGTTTGGAAGATCGAGGAATCTGAAGACCAGCTTTTAACAGGAATTGAGTTGACCCAAAACAGCCAAATGCGATTGCAGCGAATGAACTCCGAGCTGCATCGAAAAGGGTATTTAAGCATTCGCCATTTAATGGCAATTGCAGGATATCAAGATAATGACCTATACTATGATGCCGCAGGCAAACCACATTTAAATAATAAGAAACACATTTCTATTACCCATTCCAATCATTTTACAGCGATCATTTTGAGTGACGATATAGAAGTGGGGATAGACATTGAAAAACAACGGGATAAAATTTTGCGCATTGCACATAAGTTTACACCGATAGAAGAATATAACACCATTGCCAATTCAGAGGCCCTGATTCGAAAACTGACCGTAGTTTGGGGCTGTAAAGAATCGCTGTACAAAATATATGCACATGAAGGCTTGAGCTTTTTACATCACATTGACATTGCCGATTTTTCGCTTGATGATGGAAATACCACGGGTGAAATTAGCTACAAGGGAAACGCATCAAACTACGAAATAACGTTTCTGGAATTTGAAGGCTTTACCTGTGTATATGCGCTGCGCTTGGTTGAAATAAGTGCCAAGAATTAAGAGAATAGTCCAAAGAGAATAGAATAAAGAATTAACGTGTAAAAAGTTAGAGTTAACGGCTTGAAAAATACATTTTACCATCAAACATCAAACATCAAACATCAAACATCAAACATCAAACATCAACAAATGAAAATCTCGGTAGAACTTACTTTCTCGCCACTGCAGGATAATTTTGAAGAACATATTATCAGGTTTATTAAAGAACTAAGGGCATCCGGAATGGTGGTTTTAGAAAACCCTTTGAGTACCCAGGTATATGGCAATTATGATAAAGTGATGAAGGTGTTACAGACCGAAATAAAGACCGCTTTTGAGCTGATGGATCAAGGACTCTTGTTTATGAAAATCGTAAAAACCGACCGCAGCCAGTATGAACCCCATTTTTGATTTTTTTCTGGATGCGTATCGCGGAAAGGAAACCTATACTATTGTTTTAGAGGCCATAGTATTGGTTTCGGGTATTCTAAGTGTTTGGTATGCCAAAAAAGAAAATATTTTGGTATACCCTACCGGCCTGGTCGCTACCTTGATTACCGTCTATCTTTTTTTAAAGGATGGGCTTCTCGGCGATATGATGATGAACATTTACTGGTCTGCCATGAGTATTTATGGGTGGTGGAATTGGTCGCGCAAAAAGAATAATGAAAAGGCCGTTAAAATTTCAAGAACCAACTTAAAGGAAAAAGTAATCGGTTTTGCACTCTTTGTATTGACCATGATGTTCAATTATGGAGTGTATGTCTTTTTTGATTACGAGATTAAAACATCCAACTACATCGATATTTTTACCTCGGGTATTTTCTTTACCGCCATGTGGTATATGGCCATTAAAAAATTGGAAAACTGGACCCTTTGGATCATCGCCAATATTATTACGATTCCTCTTTATGCTTATCGAGGGTTTGGTATGCTTTCCTTTCAATATATTATATTTACGATTCTCGCCATACAGGCCTATATATTATGGAAGAAAAGTTTAAACAGCACCCAGCCAACATTGTAAAAATTGTATTGTTCGGCCCTGAATCAACAGGAAAAACTACTTTGTCGGAACAACTGGCCAGACATTACCATACCGTTTGGGTACCTGAATATGCACGAGAGTATCTTCAAAAAAAATGGAACGATCAACGCAAGACCTGTGAACCAAAAGATTTGTTGCCCATTGCCGAAGGACAAATTCGGTTAGAAAACATGTTGGCTAAAAAGGCTACGGATGTTCTTATTTGTGATACCGACCTATTAGAAACCAAAGTGTATTCCGAAGCCTATTATATTGGACATTGTGACCCTATCCTAGAAAAATATGCTTTAGAAAATCAATATGACCTTTATTTGTTGACCTATATTGATGTACCCTGGGAGCGAGACGATTTGCGTGATAAACCGATGGAGCGTGAACGAATGTTCAATTATTTTAAGGATACTTTAGAGAAGTACGATCGAAATTATGTTCTTTTGGAAGGGGATAAAAAAACAAGGCTGGCAACAGCTGTTAAACATATAAATAAACTTTTGCAAAAATGAGCCAGATATCGAAAAATGATTATGCCCAATTAGCGGAAAAAGGGATTGCCAAGGAAAAAGTTCTTGGTCAGATTGAAATTTTTAAAGAAGGTATTCCCTTCGTAAATTTAGAAAAAGCAGCAGTTGTCGGCGAGGGTATTCTCAAATTCTCGGAAGCTCAGGAAAAAGCATTGATAGAAAATTTTGAACAGGTACGAGGTGAACGATCACTTTTGAAGTTTGTTCCGGCTTCTGGGGCGGCTTCCCGAATGTTCAAAGCCCTATTTAATTTTCTCGAAACGTTCGACCCCAACAAAGAAACACTGACACAGTATTTAGAGCGCTCGAACGACAGCGCCATGAAAACATTTACCGAAAGGCTGACCGATCTGCCATTTTATAAGAATGTTCAGTCCCGAATAAAAGGCGATGCTAGTTCAAAAGATGAGGAGGTTTACTTATTCGTAAAAGAACTGCTATCTGAAAATGGGTTAAACTATGGTTTTTATCCGAAAGGACTTTTGCCGTTTCATAATTATGGCTCTTTTGTGGCGACTCCTTTTGAAGAACATTTAAATGAAGGGGCCTTATATAGTAAAACAGGTGACACTGCCAATTTGCATTTTACGATCTCAGAGCAGCATAATGAAATGTTCACCAATCTTTTCAGTGAAGTAAAAGATCGTTTTGAAAAAGAAACCGGTACTAAGTTCAACCTTGGGTTTTCTTATCAAAAGGCGGCTACCGACACGATTGCTGTAGATATGGAGAACAAGCCCTTTAGGGAAACAGATGGCTCTCTGCTCTTTAGGCCCGGCGGCCATGGGGCACTTATTGAAAACCTGAACGAACTTGATGCCGATATCATCTTTATTAAGAATATCGATAATGTAGTTTTCAAAAACAACCTCGATAAGGTAGCCAATAGTAAAAAGGTGTTAGCGGGTCTTTTGTTAAAGGTGCAGCAAAAAGCATTTGAATATGCCGAATTTTTAGATACCGATACGGTTTCAGAAGGAATGATGACCGAAATTAAGGGTTTTCTCGAACGCGAGTTGAACGCCCGTTTTATAGATAATTATTACAGTTATACACATGATGAACAAATAGGTATCCTAAAAGATAAGCTAAATAGACCCATTCGTATCTGTGGGATGGTAAAGAACGAAGGCGAACCTGGCGGTGGTCCGTTTTGGATTAACGATGGTAATGGGCATATTTCATTGCAAATCATTGAATCGGCCCAAGTTGATATGAACAATGCCAAGCAGGCCGATTTACTTTTAAAACAAGCCTCCCATTTCAACCCAGTTGATCTAGTTTGTGCGATAAAGAACTACAAAGGAGAAAAATTCAACCTTTTAGATTATGTCGATTATAAACAAGGATTTATAACAGAAAAAACAAAAGATGGCAAGGCGTTAAAGGCTCTTGAGCTACCTGGCCTATGGAATGGGGCCATGGCGTTTTGGAATACTATTTTTGTAGAAGTTCCTTTAATGACCTTTAATCCTGTAAAGACGGTAAATGATTTATTAAAGGCTACCCACCAGCCCAATTAAAGTATGTATTCTCAACAATTGTAAAAAGTGTGTAAATTCTACACACTTTTTTACATTAATTACCCACCAATATACATTCACAACTAATTCTATAAAAACGTATAACATTGTAAATAAGACTATTACTTATTATTTTTGATCAAATGAT
>JBATIN010000362.1:0-10322 GCA_049667765.1 Flavobacteriaceae bacterium | reverse complement strand
GTCTATTAAAACATCAAGAACTATCGTATGAAAACTTCAAAACTACTATTTCAACTGATCCTCTTAAGTTTCGTCTTGACAGTAAATGCCCAGGAACCAGAACAGGATTCGGGGGATTACCTCGAATTTAACGACCGGAAAAGTGTGGTACATGGCGTTTACCTGGGTCTGAACCTAGCCTACGGGGAAATTGATGGAAAAGACACCTATAATCCAGGAATAAAAATTGCCTATGTGGCCAACCAACAATTCGAGGTAGGTTTCGAGGCGAAGTTTATTTATTCCGAACAAAATATATTCAATGCACAAAACGCCGTTAACGAAGATCTGATCGGGGGTTATGCGGGATTGCATCTAGAGCCCATTCTTTTTAGCAAGTCGCTTGTGAACCTTTCTTTTCCGTTGCTTGTGGGCATGGGGGCGGTCGGATATGTCGACCGTGAAGCCATAAAACGCGAGGAAGATGTGAACTTGGATGAAAACAGCGTCGCATTGCTATTTGTTGCAGAACCCGGTGTGAGTGCACTCTTTAACATCAATAGGTATTTACAGTTGGAAGCAGGGATAAAATACCGGTTTTCGAACAAGATCGATCTTGCCAATAGTCCCGTTTCCCGTATCAACGGGTTTTCGGCCGGAATCGGTATCAAAGTCGGGGTCTTTAATATGGGAAGGAATCGGTATAGAAAAAATGTGGACTAATGGCGAAATCGGATAACCGCTATTTATCAAACCACAAGACGATACATACTCGCTATGTTTATTCAGAGAACAATAAAGTGTTTCTCAAAAAAAAGCAAGGTTTTGACCAAGATGAAGAATGGTCGCCTATTCATTTTCAATGGGTATCACTAAAATAAATCAACTACTACGAGGTAAGCCTCGAGGCATTTAAATCTCAATTATCGAATAAAAAGTCATTCATCAACAGGCCCGTTGAAGAACGGGGTTTAAAATCAATCAATATGAAACAATCAAAAAATTTTATCGGACTCATCATCCTAAGTGTAGGATTAGTTACCTCTTGCGACCATGATACGATTCGGGCATCAGGCGAAGTGACTTCTTTAAATTATTCCATTCCGGATTATTCCGAGTTGGAAATTTCCAATGCTTTTAACGCCTACGTTACATTCTCTGATACCGAGGAAAGTATTCGCATCGAAGCCAACGATAATCTTCATGATAAGATTATTGTAAAGCGAGAGGGCAATGCCTTGGTCATCCGTTTAAAGAATTTCACGAGTGTACGCGGGAATGCAACCATGAATGCCTACATCGTTACGAAAGACATTTCCACCTTTGATATCTCCGGGGCATCACGTTTGACCTTGGAAAACGAATGGGTCGAGTCCGATGCTAGAATAGATCTTTCCGGAGCCTCTGATTTTACAGGCGAGGTTGCCGCAGAGCGGTTGTATCTGGATATGGCCGGAGCTTCGAGTCTAGACCTTTTTGGCAACACCGCTTTCTTAAATGCAAAATTGTCAGGAAGCAGTGTGGTTAGGGACTATGATTTGGCCGTCGAGAACCTAAAAATTGAACTCTCGGGTGCCAGCGAGGCATTTCTGTCGGTCAATGAAACCATTGACGTCAATGCTTCGGGAGCCAGTGTCTTGAATTATAAGGGAAATGCAACCATCAATAATAAAAAACTTTCAGGGTCATCAGAAATCAAAAACCAGAACTAGACCTTTTATTGGTGGCGTTTCAGGAGTTCGGCTTCTATATCTTTCAACGTAAAACCTTTGGCCTGAAGTAAAACAAGGTAGTGGAACAGCAAATCGGCACTCTCGTACAAAAAAAGTTCGTCGTTCGTATCCATGGCTTCAATAACGGTTTCTACGGCTTCCTCCCCTACTTTTTGGGCGATTTTATTGATGCCTTTTTCAAATAAAGATGCTACATAAGATTTGCTGCCATCAGATGAAGTTCTTCGGTGTTCTATGACATCTTCCAAATGCGACAAAAAGCCAAACTTGGAGGCATTCGTTTCTCCCCAACAGGTATCGCTGCCCGTATGGCAAGTAGGCCCAACAGGATTCACGGAAATCAAAAGTGTATCATGATCGCAGTCGTTTTTAATATCGACTAGATTCAGGAAATTACCGCTCTCCTCCCCTTTTGTCCATAAACGTTGTTTAGAACGACTAAAGAAGGTAACCTTTTTAGTTTCGAGGGTTTTATCCAAAGCCTCCTGATTCATATAGCCTAACATCAAGACGTTTTTGGTAGTTGCATCTTGGATGATAGCCGGGATAAGAGCCCCTTCTAACTCCCCCCAAGGGGGAGGACTAAAACTATTTATTATACTCATTGTCAGCTATTTAATAATATTCAATTCATATTCCCACCAGCCGGTAGGGCAAGAGAGATCAATTCATTCTCAAAAGATAAATGGGAAACCCCAACTCCTTCTCCTTGTTGTAAATTTTCAATCCGAACTTTTGATACAGACGCACATGGTCTTCAGAGGCGGTATCTACGATGACAGGCAATTGATTTCCCTTAAAATCCTTGAACACCTGCATGATCAATTTGGCCGCGGTGACGGTACCTTTATATTCTTTTTTTACCGCGAATATCATCGGTCGTATGTATTCCCCTTCGGGATAATTACGCTGAACTATTTTTTGACGTTTTAATACTTTGCCAACACGTTCGATCCCAATACATTGAATGGCCAATCGCAAGGTCGAGAAAAGCTTTGAAAAGCTAAAGGTATCTTTATGGGCATAGGTGATCAAAAGACAACTTGCACGGTTATCCGATAAAAAAACCTCCCCGGTACGCATGGCCTTGTCAAATAAATACTCCATTAAAACATGCATTCGTTGAACGCGATGCTCGTCTTGCTTGACCACAAGATTAATTGAATTTTCTTCTTGTAAAGGTTCAAAAGCATCTACTAGAATTGCTACTACCTCTTTTTTATCTTTTTTTTGCGCACGTATCAATTTGGTCAGATTTATAGGCGGACAGTAATACCGTTATGTTTTAAATACTCTTTTAGGTCTTTAATCTTAATTTCTTCGAAATGAAAAACGCTTGCGGCCAAGGCAGCATCAGCTTTTCCTTCAACAAAGGTATCTTCAAAATGTTGCATAGTACCTGCTCCGCCGGAAGCGATAATGGGAATATTAAGTTCCTCGGATAACTTTGCCAACGCCTCGTTTGCGAAGCCATTTTTGGTGCCGTCATGGTCCATAGATGTAAACAATATTTCACCAGCACCTCTTTCTTCGACCTCTTTGGCCCACGAAAATAATTCTTTTTCAGTTGGTACTTTTCCACCCATCAAATGTACCATCCATTTACCGTTAATTTGTTTGGCATCAATAGCTACCACAATACATTGCGAACCAAACTTTGCCACCAGATCGTTGATCAATTGCGGATTCTTAACTGCGGATGAGTTGATGGAAACCTTATCGGCGCCGTTCTGCAAAAGTACATCTACATCTTCAACGGAAGAAATTCCACCGCCAACAGTAAAGGGAATACTGACTTTTTCGGCTACGTGATAGACCAGTTCGGCTAGGGTTTTACGCTTTTGTTCGGTTGCTGAAATATCTAGAAAAACCAATTCATCGGCGCCTTCTCGACTATATATTTCGGCAAGTTCAACAGGGTCGCCGGCATCACGTAAATCAACAAAGTTCACGCCTTTCACCGTACGCCCGTCTTTTATATCTAAACAGGGGATGATTCTTTTGGCAAGCACGTATTATCGTTAATGGTTAATAATTGATGGTTGATGGTTGATGGTTGATGGTTGATGGTTGAAATATATTCATTCTACTTTTAAATCAGCAATTCTCAAAACTTAGTATTTCTTTTTTTTTCTTGATTTCGTACCTCCAACCTCGTACCTCGTCCCTTCTTTATTCTTTATTTTTGATTTTAAGATCAACTCCCGCATAAAAGCCCAGATCTTTATTTTTTAATTGCTTTACCCAAAAGGCAATTTGCCCGGTATGGTACGAGTAATGTTCTACAGCATGAATAACTACACCAATACCTGAAAAAGAAAAACCTTGTACCGATCTAATTTTCAGCATTTGTTCTTCGGTCGCGTCAAATATCACTCGTTTTGCTGTTTCCACAGTCATATCCAGTTTTTTTAACATCTCAGCTTTGCTAGCACTTTTATTAGCAGAAAATTCAGTGTCGCGATCTCTTAAATCCTCTGATTCACCCAAGGACGAAATCACGTATTGTGTAATATTTCCGCATAAATGCAATATCAGATTGCCAATGCTGTTCAACGATTCATTTGGTTTTAGCCATAGCTCATCTTCGGAAATTTCAGCTAAACATTTTTGAATCATACGCGAACTCTCATCCAATCGGTACAACGAATTTTTCACTAATTCTTCCTTAAACTGTGCTTCCCTACTCATTTTGATAAAATAAAATCTTCTAACTGTTTTAAACTGATGCGATTCTCATAGATGGCCTTACCGATAATAGTACCTTCGCAACCTAATTCCGCTAATTTTGGAAGTTCCTCGAAAGTTGAAATTCCGCCGGAGGCGATCAAACCTAAGCCTTTAGCCGTTTCCTTGAGAATCTTTTCATACAAATCAAAAGACGGACCTTCCAACATTCCATCTTTACTGATGTCGGTACAGATGACATATTTTATGCCTTCTTGTTGGTAGTTTTGAATAAAGGGAATCAATTCTTCCTTCGACTCTTCTTGCCAACCCGAAACGGCTACTTTTTCATCCATGGCATCGGCGCCCAAAATAATTTTGTCGGCACCGTGATTTTGAATCCAACTAAGAAACGTATCCCTATCTTTAATCGCAATGCTGCCACCCGTAATCTGGTTCGCTCCATTTTCAAAGGCTATTCTAAGATCGTCATCTGTCTTTAATCCCCCTCCAAAATCAATCTTTAATGTGGTCTGCGAGGCTATTTGTTCCAAAACCTTATGGTTGACAATGTGTTTGGACTTCGCACCATCTAAATCGACAAGATGTAAGTATTGTATGCCATGTGCTTCGAATTCTTTGGCAACTTCCAAGGGGTTTTCATTGTATATCTTTTTGGTGTCGTAATCGCCTTTGGAAAGCCGTACACATTTGCCATCTATAATATCTATTGCTGGTATTATTCTCATAAGCCCCTTCTAAATTCTCCACTAGGTAAAAATTGTTCCTTGGGTATTTTTGATGCTACATTATTTTCTTAAACATCCAGGTTTCAGGATTGGGCATCTCTTTAAATCCGTATTTCGCATACAATGCATGGGCATCGTTGGTGCGTAAACCAATTCCATTGACCCTTTGTATATCAGGATGCTTGAAAATGAAATCTAAAAGCACTTTTCCTGCCCCTTTACCTCGATATGACTCAGCTACAAAAACATCCATTAGCCATGCAAAGACAACATAATCGGTTGCTATTCTAGCAAAGCCAATTTGTTTGTCATCAGCATTGAACAGGCCAAAACAAAGGGAATTCTCAATCGATTTTTCGACCAAGTACAAACTTCTACCCTTTGCCCAATACGATTTTTCGGATAAATAGTTATGGATAAATGGAATATCCATTTTTGATTTATCCGTCGAAATATAAAACTCCTTTTGCATCACATTTTTAAAAAGTTCCCTAAAATTTTGGCACCTACATCACTACTCTTCTCCGGATGAAACTGCGTGCCATAGAAATTGTTCTTCTGAAGGGCTGCGCTATATTCGAGTTCGTAGCAACAGGTTGCAATGGTCTCCATACATACCGGGGCATAATAACTGTGTACCAAATAGATATAGTCCTCTGCAACGCCAGTAAACAGGTCCGATTTTAGCTGCTCAATTTTGTTCCAGCCTATCTGTGGCACTTTAACTTGGTTCGAAAACCGAACAACATCCACATCAAAAATACCCAACCCTTTGGTAAACCCTTCTTCAGAGGAATTACACATCAGCTGCATACCCAAACAAATACCCAAAACGGGTTGCTTTAACTCGGGTATGATCTTATCCAATCCGCTTTCGCGAAGTTTTGTCATCGCACTGCTCGCCTCGCCCACCCCTGGAAAAATGACCTTATCCGCAGCTTTAATTTCGGCGATATCATTACTTAAAACCGCCTCATACCCTAAGCGTTGAATCGCAAATTTGATGCTTTGGATATTTCCGGCGCCGTAGTTTATAATTACCAAGCCTCCGCCGCCGCCCAAGGGAGAGCTTTTACTCGAGCTGGAAATAGTTGGTTTTAGTATTGACATATTTTATTCGTCTTTATCGTGTTCACCCTTTGGGGGCTATAAGACCCCTTTCGTACTTGGCAACACCATTTTTTCCACATCTCTTTTTACCGCCATCTTTATAGCTTTCGCAAAGGCTTTAAAAATTGCCTCGATTTTATGATGTTCGTTCGTGCCTTCTGCTTTTATATTGAGATTGGCCTTGGCCCCATCGGTAAACGACTTGAAAAAATGATGGAACATCTCGGTAGGCATATCGCCCACTTTTTCCCTTTTAAAATCTGCTTCCCAAACCAACCAGTTGCGCCCACCAAAATCAATGGCTACCTGGGCCAGACAATCGTCCATGGGTAAACAGAACCCATAGCGTTCTATACCTAATTTGTTGCTCAAAGCCTTGTGAAAAACTTCCCCCAAGGCAATACCGGTATCTTCAATAGTATGGTGTTCATCGACTTCAAGATCACCCTTTACCATAATTTTTAAATCCATTTGACCATGTCGTGCCAACTGGTCGAGCATATGGTCAAAAAAAGCGAGTCCGGTAGTTATATCACTTTTTCCAGTGCCATCTAAATTCAACAGGATGTCTATTTCCGTTTCATTGGTCTTTCTGCTAACTGCTGCAGTACGATTCTTGAGTTTTAAAAACTCGTATATTTTTTCCCAATCGCTATTTTCCAACGCAATAACTGCATCTAAGGCTTCCCGTTTTACGGTAATCTCACCTGTGCCCAAATTAGTATTGTCGTTGATAAAAATGCCCTTGGCCCCTAAATTTTTAGCCAGTTCCATATCGGTCAATCGATCGCCGATAACAAATGAATTCTCTAAATCATACTCCTCCGAAAAATATTCGGTCAATAAGCCTGTACCCGGTTTTCTTGTGTTTGCATTTTCATGAGGGAAAGTTCGGTCTAGATAAATCTTATCGAATACCACCCCTTCATTTTCAAAAGCTTTCAAAATAAAATTATGCACCGGCCAAAAGGTAGCTTCCGGAAAAATATCGGTACCCAAACCATCTTGATTGGTAATCATCACCAGTTCATAATCGAGCTCTTTGGCAATTTTTCCTAAAAAAGTAAAGGCCTTTGGGTAGAAAACCATCTTTTCAAAAGCATCGATCTGTTCGTCTACCGTTTCTTTGATGATGGTACCGTCGCGATCGATAAAGAGTACTTTACGCCCCTTGTTTTCGACAGTGCCAGTGCTATTTTCTGTTTTGGTCTGCATAGGGATCAATTTAAACCTTTTAAAGCGGTTATCAGTTTTATATTCTCTTCATTAGTGCCAATGGTAAAACGCAAGGTGTTTTCACATAAAGGCTGCGAGCTGCGGTTTCTCACGACCACGCCTAAGCCTAACAATTGTGCGTAACGCTTGTTTGCATCGTCAACTTTTACCAAAATAAAATTAGCATCGGAAGGGTACACATGTTTTACAAAGCCAATTTTAGGCAGTATTTGTTGTAATAAGGTTTTCTGCTCCAATATTTCCGACACTTCCATGGTAACCCGCTCTTTGTTCAAGACACGTTGCAAGGCCCTGGCCTGCGTAAGTTGGTTGACATTATAGGGCGGTTTAATCTTTTTTAGGATTGCGATTATCTGTTCTGAAGCCATGGCCATGCCCAACCGGATACCTGCCAAACCATAGGCTTTGGAAAGGGTCTGCACGACCACCAAATTTGGATACTGATGAAGTTCGGTAGTCCAGCTATCATTAATTGAAAAATCGATATAGGCCTCGTCGATAACCACTAGGCCCTTAAAAGCTACCAAGAGTTTTTTAATATTGTCTTGATCAAAACTATTGCCGGTAGGGTTATTCGGCGAACAGATAAAAAGCAGTTTCGATCGCGAATCAATGCTATCTAAAATAGCCTCCAAATTCGGTTGAAACTGGGCTGTTAATGGCACTTCACGCACTTCAACATTGTTAATCTTGGCCAAAACATCGTACATACCATAGGTGGGCGGTAAGGTAATAACATTATCGGTCTTGGGTTCGCAGAAGGCCCTGAACAACAAATCTAGTACCTCGTCGCTGCCATTGCCCAATAAAATATTTTTTGGATCAATTTTTTTATGCTCTGCCAAAGCAACTTTTAAGGTAAGCTGATGTGGGTCTGGATAGCGGTTGACCCCATTGTCAAAAGGGTTTTCGTTGGCATCCATAAAGACCATTCCGGCCCCGCTTGAATCATATTCATCGCGTGCTGACGAATAAGGTTTTAAGCTTTTAACGTTTTCACGAACCAAGTTTTCTATATTGAACTCTTTACTCATTACGCTTTTCTTTGTTTGATGATAACACCATTAGGACTTTTGTTTTTTAAAACTTGCATCTGATCCTTAAGATTTTAAACTGTTAAGTCGCAAGCTTACCGCATTTTTATGTGCCTGTAAACCTTCGGCCTCTGCCATTGTTTCGATGGCCTGCCCGATATTCTGGATTCCTTCGGAGGTTATTTTCTGAAAAGTCATACTTTTCATAAAACTATCGAGGTTGACCCCACTATACTGCTTGGCATAGCCGTTTGTAGGCAGGGTATGATTAGTGCCCGAGGCATAATCACCCGCGCTTTCGGGGGTATAGTTACCTACGAAGACCGATCCGGAATTTTGTATGTTCTCAATATAAAATTCTTCATTCGCTACACAGACAATAAAGTGCTCAGGTGCGTATTCATTGATCAGATCAATCGCGATCTCGTCGTTTTCTACGTAAATCAACTTGCTATTTGCAATGGCTTTTTTAGCGATCTCTTTTCTTGGCAAGTCCTGTAACTGTTTTTCTACCTCGGTTTCAACAGCATCGATCAACATTCTTGAGGTGGAAACCAAAATAACCTGACTATCGGCACCATGTTCGGCCTGACTCAACAAATCAGAGGCCACAAAGGAAGCATCGGCAGAATCATCGGCAACCACCAATAATTCACTAGGCCCTGCAGGCATATCGATAGCAATCCCGAATTTTGTGGCGATTTGCTTGGCAACGGTAACATACTGATTTCCAGGTCCGAAAATTTTATATACTTCTGGAACACTTTCGGTACCAAAGGTCATGGCCGCAATGGCCTGTATTCCTCCGACCTTGAATATTTTAGTAATTCCGCATAATTGTGCCGTATACAGTATCGCCGGATGAATTTTCCCTTCTTTGTTCGGGGGCGAACAAAGTACAATTTCAGTACACCCTGCAATAGCTGCGGGAATTGCAAGCATTAAAATAGTAGAAAACAAAGGAGCCGTACCTCCGGGAATGTATAGTCCGACTTTTTGAATAGGGCGTTTTTCTTGCCAACAACGCACTCCCTTTGATGTCTCTACGATTACCTTATCGGTTTTTTGGGCCTTGTGAAACTTTGTAATATTCTTTTTTGCCAAGGTTACGGCCGACTTTAAGGCCTCGTTTACCAGAAGTTCGGCTTCCTCAAGTTCTTTAGGGCTAACTAGTAACTGGTCTATCGTTACGCCATCATACTTTTGGGTATACGCTTTAAGTACGGTATCGCCTTGTTCGCGAACTGCCTTAAAAATAGTATCGACGGTCGCCTCAATCTCGGCGACGGTCTGCGTTGGTCGCTTTAAAACAACAGGCCACTCTTCTTTCTTGGGATTATAGATCTTATTCATTCTCGATTTCTAAAACGTTACAAAAAGATGGTTCGCCAAAGGTTTAAAACCCTGATCTTCCCAAAACTTATTACCTTTTACATTGGTTTTATAACAATTTACCTCGGCCCCGATACACCCTTGTGCTTTTGCATAATCGAACATCCAATCCATCATCAGTTTACCCACGCCTTGACTTCGGTAGGCTTCCTTTATAAAGACATTGTCAGGTTCAATATGTTTTCCCGCGTATAACTTGGTCAAGAACCATACTCCAAAGATTCCGATCAACTCTTCATCATCATATGCCCCGATACATTGGTACCCGCCCATGGCCAACATTTCTTTTAATCTTTCTTTTAAAACATCAATTGAAATCCTTTCAGAATTCAATTCAAATACCAAAGGGAGTATGGTTTCCAATTGGTTCTTTTCGATAATTTTTATTTTGAAATCACTCATGCTTCAGAAGCAATTACAAC
>JBATIN010000361.1:0-5402 GCA_049667765.1 Flavobacteriaceae bacterium | reverse complement strand
AACAAGCAGGAAGGTTTCTGGTGCCTTATTTTCGGGAGTTCCCGTAGGAGGCGTAGTTTCGCCCGGTGGAGGGGTCTCGCCCGGTGGAACCGTTTCTTTTGGTGGCGGAGTGGCATCGACCGGTGGTAAAAGCACCTCGTCTTTACCGCAGCTCCATAATGCCATTGCGGTCAAGGCGGTCATTAGATATTGTTTTGTTTTCATCTTTAGCTTCTTTAAAGGTTTATATGGGAACATTCCAAAAAAGATGATAAGGTTAACATCGATTTCAATAAAAAAACCGCCGTTAGTAAAGAGTATACCGTTCCCCCGATCGGTGCTCTTCATAACAGCGGATGCTACTTAGCTTATTTTTTATATACTATAATCGGTGTTTTTTGAACCTTACTATTTTAAGGTCGTAAATCTAATCTTCAAGGGCCCAGACATCGTTTTTGCGTTCGACATTCCCAATCCCAGCAACAACGACCAATTTGTTGTTGAATACCGTGGTTGTATGCGAAGCTCTTGGATCAAAACCTACTGGCGGCGTTTTTTGTGTCCAGTCTATGCCATTGCTACTGTACCAAATTTCGTTAACCCTTACTAAATCGTGATTATCACCACCAATTACCCACATTTTATCATTATAGACAACGGCCGTATGCTTGCCCCTTCCAGAGAAAGCGGCCGAAGGGGTCTCCTGTATCCAGTCGATACCATTGGTGCTGGACCATACATCGTTTACAAAACTATAAGCACCTCTCAATCCACCAATAACCCACAGTTTATTGTTAAAAACAATAGACCTGTGTGATATTCTCACCGAAAATGGAGCAGATGCAGTAGCCTGGTTCCAGGTAACGCCATCGTTGCTATACCACACATCATTTTTGGGTTGGTTATCTCTGCCCCCGAGCAACCACATCTTATTATCGAACACCACTACCGAATGACCATATCTTGGCGTAAAAGCGGCGTTGGCCGTAGCCAGAGACCAGTTTTGTCCATTAGAACTGTACCATACATCATTTTTTCTCTCTGTAGAAGTAGTACTTCCACCTATTACCCAGATCTTATTTTGAAAAACCACCGAGGCATGGCCTTGTCTTGGAGCAAATTTTCTTTTATCAAGGGTAATCGCGTTTATCCACTGAGCCCCATTTTCACTATACCAAACATCATTCTTACGACCTGACGATGAGCTGCCTCCAATTACCCATAACCTGCCCATAAATTCAACGCTTGTATGGTAGAATCTTGCTGAAAAAGCCGCCGAATCGGTTAACAGTCCCGGTTTTATTTCTTTTGGTTTGGTTGGCACCAATAGGTTGGTGGAGACCAGATCTTTGGTTTCATCACTTGTAATGTAGTCTTTGCTGCAGCCAATGGCCAGTAAAACCAACAGTATCATTTCTTTTTTCATGTTATAATTTTTTTACGGATTGATAATTATGTTTGACAATGGTAAAAGGCACGTAATTTACCCTATGCTAAGCAAATTGAACTTGACTGTCTACTACGTCAATTTCATTGGTTACAGAATCGTTTTTGCTTTCCAAAATGTGATTCGATTCAAAAAGGGAAGCATGTCCCTGATTTGAATTGGCGTTCTGAACTAAAACGTTCAAGTTGCCAAAATCGATTGCAAAAGCCTTTGCAAAAACACTTAAGGTTCGGTTGACTAGAAAAGCAAAGACCAAAAAGGTCTCTAAAGAAGACAAAGCCCACACGGGCAATGTATTGGCCATTAGGTCTAAGCCTTGAGCGAAGAGAATGGAAGTGTTCAGGATCAATGCTGCGGTAATGATAGTGGATGGTCTCATGATTTATTTTTTTTTAGTTGTTATTTTATTTATTAAGGTGTCTTTACCCTAACATTCCAGAATAAAAAAAAGGTTAACATCGGCTAGGAAAAAAGTATTAAGTATGTAGCTGGCAATGGCGGCTGGCGATTTTAAATAAGTAAGTTAATTAATGGCAAGCAGTGAATAGTGAGTAGTGAGTAGTGAGTAGTGAGTAGTGAGTAGTGAGAAATATGGAAAAAAGTTCTTGCTATTTTAAAATCAGTATAAGGCGCATTGCGAAAAGTGGTCAACACTTATCAGGGAAGTATAGATAGCCTATATAAAAGCACGTCAATTCTTTTGTGGTAGCCCCATTGAGTCGGTTCAAAAAAAAACGCTACATTAAATGTTAAATTAGCATACGCATGTTAACCTTTTTACGCCCTAGGGTATATTCATGAAAGAAGAACAGAAAAATCTTACGCTCGAAGATCTGAAACAAGCATCGCCGACGATTATGAGGCAGATTTATGAAGAGAATCGTAGAAAATTTCTGAGTTTCGCTCGTAAATATAATTTGTCGGATGAGGAAAACAAAGATATTTATCAAGACACTTATATCGTAATCTATGACAACGTTATGAAGGGAAAGATCAAAGATTTGGGAGGAAGTTTTGGAGGGTATCTTTTTGGGGTCGGGAAGAATTTGATACTAAAGAGGCTGCGAGAGAATAAAAACAATAATACGGTACCCTTTGAGCTTACAGCGGCCATTAAAACTGGAGAATTAGGAAGTGATTTCGAGATCAATGCCGAAACGGCAAGCCCTAGACAGGCCCTCATGTTAGATCAATTGGACGCATTAGGCGAAAAATGCCAAGAACTGATCCGAAGCTATTATTACAAAGGACTATCTATAAAGGAAATCATGAAGAACGAAAATTACGCCAGCGAGAACGTAGTAAAAAGTGCTAAATCACGCTGTTTGAAATTGTTAAAGGAACGAATGAACTCAAAAAACCCCCATCATGGATAAAGAACTTTTATTCGATAATTATTTTTCCAATTCATTGACGGAATTACAGGAAAAGCTATTCAACGAACTTTTAGAAACGGATACTGAATTCAAGGAACGTTTCGAATTTGAAAAAGACCTTTTAAGGGCGGCCGAACTGCGAGAACATCGCGAGGTAAAAAAGATATTGGTCGGGTTTGAAGACGCTATTACCGAATCAGAAAAAGAATTGCCGACTTTAGGGCGATTCCGAAACTGGTCAATTGCCGCGTCTATCGCATTGTTGATAGGACTTGGCTGGTTGGGCTACAATTCGCTATCAGGCACCGATTATACCGGACTATATGAGGCAAATTATGTAGAATACCCCAGTACCGTTCATGCTATTTCACGAGGTGAAAATGGCACCACTTCTCTTGAACAAAAGGCTTTTGAGGCGTATGACGCAGACGACTTTGCCAAGGCTATTTCGCTGTTCACCGAACTAAAATCGAACAATAATCCTGATTATGCCGACTTTTACCTAGCCCAGGTCCATTTGAAACAGGGGGAGTTCGAAAAGGCAAGTACGTTGTTCAAAAATGTCATCGCGGATAAAAAGGAATTTGAACCCGAAGCCCGCTGGTATCTTGCATTGACCCATTTGAAGCAAGGAGAAAAGGAGAACGCCGTACGTACTTTGAAAGATGCCATTGCCGACGGAAGGTATAACAAAATGGAAGCACAATCTTTATTGGAAAAACTGGATTGATCGTTGAAATTCTATAAAAAAGAATCTACTTTTTTGTTCGTTTGCGTTGATACCCATAAAAAAGTAATGCCCCCAATAGACTTCCCGATCCCAGTAAAATCCATTTGCCCTTTGTAAAACCTGTTTTAATAAGAGGTTCATTATCGCCAATAACAATTAAACCTGCCCAATACGAAGGCAACAAACTATTGCGATACTTGGCCAAGAACTTTATCTTGGCCTTTTGCATGGCCTCTGATTTGGACTTGCCTTGGGCAAGGCCACTGTAGAATTCGGTCATCAGTTCCTTGCTCTTTTTATCGTTGATCGTCCAAAGGGAAGAAACCACACTTTTGGCTCCGGAGTGGAAAAACCCACGGGCTAGGCTCATTGCACCCTCCCCTTTTTTAAGTTCGCCCAAAGAAGTGTTGCAACCGCTTAGCACTACCATATCGGATTGGTTTTTAAGAGCATAGATCTCGTTCAGAAAAAGTTTTTCGTCGCTAAAGGCGATCCAAGGGTTTCCGCCCTCGCCTACATCGGCGTGGGTGGAAAGGTGCAAGATCTTATAATCGTTCTGGTCCGTCAAAAACCGGCTTTTGGTCGCTTGGCCGTTCAGCAACCGTTCGCCATTCAAGATTTGTTCTACCTCAGCTACTTCTTCATCGCTAAAGTTCAGGTTGGCCAGCCCCAAAGCGGCAAATTGAACCGGGGCAAGACCCATTAATTCCTTGGTCGGTTTAGCACCACTTTGCTTTTTTGCATCGAGGTACGAAATGGAGTAGGCATAACGGATCTCCGTTTCCTCGATAAGAAATTTGGAATTTTCAAGATCGGTTACCAAGGCCTCAAAGGGGATCTGTTGCAGGATAAAATCGTTGACCAGTGTTAACTTTTTCCCCTTGATATTTTCGTAAACTTCTTTGGGCAATACTTCGATAAAGACCTGATGTGCCAGCGTATTGTATTCTGCCCTTCTTGCACGATCTGAGGTCTGATCGGTCAACAGCCCATACAATTGCACCAGTTTATCATTAAGCCGGGGAACGTTCTCCAATTTAAAAAATTGAGGTTGCCCCGTGGTGCTTAAAAGTCCATAGCCCTGTTCGTTGTTCAAGATATAATGTAGCACGACCTCATCGTCTGAAACATAGTTTTCCTTGAACGTGGCATAGGGCAGCACATCGACTTTCTTTTTGATCTTGGCATATTCAGGATACGCGACGGTCAATGAATCGCTAAAAAGTTCGTACTGGCGTTTGCTTTTATAAACGTTCGCGTTCAAGAATTCCAGGGTATCCTTTGAAGTTGACACCGTATTCTGCAATTCGTTTTCGGACAGGTAGATGGCGCGTTTCAGCTCAAATTCCCTTTTGGCGATGGCCTGCGGTAATTTTGTAATCTCCTTGGCTTGTTCGCTGGTGATGTCTTCCAACAATAGTAGTGCTTTGTTACGCTCCATAAAATGGAAGGCTTCTTCGGGTTTTTTGAGCAAGTAACAGACCTCTACCGCCTTCATATATAAAGAGGCCCCTTTTTCACGCCAAAAGAGTTTAGACTGGTATTCGGTACTTTCATTGCGGATGACATCGATGAGGCCGTCTGCTAGGGCAAAGGTTTTTAGGGCTTCATCCAGATGGGACTTATTGTTGTCATATTGATAATATTTTAGCCAGGCGTTGCCTTTGGCAATCAGATGGCTCAAAAGGGAAATTTTGTCTGTGGCAACTGCCAGTTCCTCTGCTGACGGCAGCACAATGTATTTGATTTCAACTTTGTGACCCGTTGCCAAGGCAATCGCCTTTTGGTATTGAATGAGGCCTTTCTCAAATTGGTTTTGTGCTATATAGAGGTCGCCTAGGTTTTCGTACGGATGGGTGTAATTTTTGTC
>JBATIN010000360.1:0-7564 GCA_049667765.1 Flavobacteriaceae bacterium | reverse complement strand
TCGGTACACCACAGTTGGCAGTTCAAAAAATTTGCTCGAAATTTAATCGATGAACTTTTACCAGATGTAGATTATAAAGCCCGAATTGAATCGCTGGTAAAAGAACTAAATGGGGAAGAACAACGTTATATCAACACAAAACTAAACGAATAATGCGAGCATTGGTCATTTCTGGAGGAGGAAGCAAAGGGGCTTTTGCTGGGGGTGTCGCACAATTTTTAATGCAAGAGCTCGAGCACGACTACAACCTCTTTTTGGGTACCTCGACCGGTAGTTTATTAATTTCGCATCTTGCCCTCCAAAAAATCGAAAAGATCAAAGAGGTGTACACCAATGTAAATCAACATAGCATTTTTAGCAATTGCCCTTTTACGATTCAGAAAAAACATGGCGTAGAAGATATTGCCATAAACCATTGGAACGTATTTAAAAATTTTTACAATGGCAGTAAAACTTTTGGCGAAAGCCGAAACCTACTTGAACTGATTAAAAACACATTGACCGTTGAAGAGTTTAATGACTTAAAGAATGGCCCTAAAGAAATCATCGTTACTGTATCGAACTTATCATTGAACCAAGTAGAATATAAATCGATAAACGATTGCACCTACGAAGAATTCTGCGAGTGGATTTGGATTTCATGTAATTACACGCCATTTATGTCTTTGGTACAAAAAGATGGTTGTGATTATGCCGATGGTGGACTGGGCAATATGGTTCCGATAGAAGAAGCGATCAGAAGGGGTGCCACAGAGGTGGATGCCATTATTTTGCAGACCGAGACTACCTTATTCAATAGATTACCTTCAAAAAATGCTTTTGCCCTGCTTACCAGTATGTTCGCCTTTATGCTAGATCGTATTGAAAGTCAGAACATTCGAATCGGTAAATTTGTGGCGGCACATCACGGTGCCATCATCAACTTTTATTATACCCCTACGGTATTGACCACCAATTCATTGATCTTTAACAAAGAGAAAATGACGGCATGGTGGCAAAGTGGTTATCAATTTGCCAAGTATAAGAATATTGAGCTAAATCAAATTGAGCCTGATTCGGAGTAGGTATAACTTCTGCTAAGGAAAACCAAGATTAGCCTACCAAAGATCGCCTATTTCTTTTTTAATGAACGATAGCGCAGTGGCCGATGGCGATGCCTTGTCCATGGTTTCAGTTAGCACATCTTCTCTAAGTTTGTCCGCAGATTCGGTCTGGCTCATAGCCGCTTTTCTAATCATTTGGATGGTCGCACTTTTTGCCGCTTTGATAATATTCCAACATTCATCAGAAATATAGATCTGCTGAGATAGGTTATGCTCGAATTCGGTTTCAATACTTCGAATCAAAAGATTTTCATATTCGTTTTTGTTGGTCGATTTTGGCGCAACGCGCACCACTAGACTTGGTATTGCAATACGCTCAAGAAACAAGGCCATGCGCTCATAGGCCTGTAATCGAATGGGTAAGGTGGTCTTTTGAGTATCTTTATGCAACAAAAAACGTCTTCTGCCTTCTTCATTTTTGGTATGCATTTTAAAAAAGTAAAAGGCGACAACGCCGGTTACCACTGCGGGTAATAGAAAGCCGAAAAGTTGTAATATTCCTTCTCCTGACATGTTTTTGGTTTATGGTTATGGATGTAGAACGTAGGAAACATGCAAAAATTATGCACTTTCTCTGCTGCTAAGAAACTGCTTAATTCTTCATATGCTCTCGAACCATTAAGTAGAAAGCATCGAACTTTGGGTGTATTTTTATAAGAACCCCTTCTTTTAAATTTCCGTCTCTACCATAGGTGGCTATACGGTTCGGGTCGATTTCGAATTTTGACTGCAAAACATTCGCTACGGATTGTGCCTGTTTTGCGGGTAATACTAAATCTCCTGTCATGCTAAGGCCTTCTATCGTAATGGCTGTTTCAGGGTTGGCTTTAAGGATATTTGCTATTTTACCAATAAACTCTTCAGAGGTGGCTGTAATCGTGGTGCCCGTATCGCTTCCGAACAAACTTTCCAGTTTTGAGGAAATAATTACCGCGCCGTTCAACACCCCGATATTGGCATTTTCGCCCAAGGTTTGCTTGGCATTGGTCAGCACCATTAGGGCCGTTGAGTCATTTTTGGCAATTTCGCCGGTTATGGCCTTCAACTGACTTTCTTTCGCTTCTAAACTGGCCATGGCCCGATTTACGTTTTCAGAATTTTTGTTCGAAACTTCGGCAAAGCTGTTCAAGTTTTTGAGCAAAGTCGCATTTGCACTTTGTAAATCTTGTACCTGTAATTCGTAAGAATCTGCCTTAGCAGTACTTACCCTCTCATTTTTTTGAGCAGTGATGACCAACGACTTTATAGAGTCACGCTCTTTTTTTAAAACATCTATTTCGGCAATAAGATCGCTTTTCTTTTGCGCATGAACGCCCACACCTATGAGTACGAAGAAGCCTAGCGCTAGTAAATATTTATTCATGTAGAACTTAAATTTTAAGATTGTTTTTTATAAACTCAGCTACAAAAGTATAGCAAACAAGATAGTAAACGAATATTTTTCAAGAATGTTTTCCTCCCAAATAGTTACTATGGTACAAATCGCACATCGATTCATTTTAACAGCCATTTGTTTTGGGTGGCAATGCCAGACTAACAGCAGTTTGTGTGCCAAACTTGCGATTGAATACACCCGATACTCATCTTGGCCTCAAGGCTACGTTAATACAGTCCGCACCTATGGTAAATTTGCCAAAATACTCATAACGTACTGCAGGAAACCTTATTATCCTTTTATACTGGATGATAACATTGGTTTTTGTGAACTGTTCAAGTAGTCAAGACTCATTTCGGTCAATGTCTTTACCCCTAAAAGTAACCCACTATCGTCGATTAAAAAGTCTGGCGTATGATGTGGAAAAGATTGGGTATTGCCCGGGGTCATTCCCCCGAGAAAGAAAAAGAACCCTGGTACCTCGCGTTGAAAATAGGAAAAATCCTCAGCTCCAGTGACCGCTTTTTGGGTTAGTACATTCGCCTTGCCTGCAACACGTTCGATTGTAGGAAGCATCATTGCCGTTAGTTCAGGGTTATTAAAGGTGATATCCGTAGCATCCTCGATTTCACAAGTAGCTTCGCCGCCGTAGGCTTTGGCGATGGTTTCCACCATTTCGATCATACGTTTGTTCAATTTATCTTTCATATCATAATCCAAAGTTCTTATCGTACCGAGCATTTCTGCACTTTCAGGTATGATGTTAAAGCGTACTCCGCTGGTAATCTTACCGACCGTAATCACCGCGGCCTCATTGGTCAGTTCGGTTTCGCGGCTAATAATAGTTTGTAACCCATCTATTATTTTTGCACTGATCAGAATAGGGTCTACGCCGGCCCAAGGTTGTGAGCCATGACTTTGTTTCCCTTTAACCTTTATAGTAAAACTCTGGGCGGCCGCCATGATACCGCCAGATTTATAGCGAATGACGCCAACTGGGGTCTGTGAATTGATATGAAGGCCAAAAATAGCATTCACATCAGGACTTTTGAGCGCCCCTTCTTTTACCATTAGGAGTGCCCCACCTTCTTCACCTGGTGGTGGGCCTTCTTCCGCTGGTTGAAAAACGAACTTAACGGTGCCTTTGATCTTATCCTTATTTTTAGAAAGTACTTCGGCTACACCCATTAAAATAGCGGTATGGGTGTCATGTCCACAAGCATGCATTACGGGTACTTCTTGGCCCATAAACTCGCCCATAACGGTAGATTTATACGGTAAGTCATTACGTTCGGGTACCGGTAGCGCATCGATATCGGCGCGTAGGGCCACTACTTTACCGGGTTTATTTCCTTTTAATATCCCGACAACGCCTGTATGTGCCACACCCGTCTGTACTTCTATTCCCAAAGATTTTAAATGAGCAGCTATTTTTTCGGCCGTTTTGAATTCGCGGTTCGAGAGTTCAGGGTTTTGGTGAATATCCCTTCTCCATTCTATGACTTTGCTTTCGATTGCAGCATAATCCTTATCCAACTTAGAGGACTGTGCAGAGCCAAATAGGCCCAAAAGGAAAATACCGATAACTACATGTTTTTTCATAAGTGTATCTTAAAATTTAATTAATCTGTATTCTTGGTTCTGAAATTGTATAAGGGCGGTCATGGCCGACAAGGCCAATTGCACACCCGGAATAAGGTCTTCTTTTGGAAAATTACGTGCCGCCGAAGATTGCCCGCAAAAAACAACCTGCACATCGGCTTTTAAAAGTGCCTGAATCAACTCGAGGTTAGGATTATTGGTATTATATCGTTTCTGATACGCCTCATTTGTAATCACATCTTTAGATGCCTCATTGTGTACGACCATGGCTGCTTTTAAATTTGATACCGGTACCCCGGCCTGGGCATGCATGTTTAAAAATCGCGCTGCGGTTTCCATACTGCGATTGAGTTCTTGGTGCGATTCTGGCGAGGTCATAATATCGAATACAGCCTTATATTCCTTGGTCGTATCTAAAGGAAATGTTGCATTCTCTATGGCAAAAACTTCACCGAATTCTGAAATCACAGGGCCTTTTGATTTGGTTTGTGCAGCCACCATCGAAGTATAAAAAATAGCTAAAAAAAGGAATAGGAAACTGAAGTTATTTTGCATGCCAATATTTTAATTGCCTAAATATATTCAAATTCAATAGAATTCTCTAGGTGTTCTTCACAATTGTGTTCCTACCGCTTTCGGATCATCGCATTTATGGTTAAATTCACGCTTTTAAATCGCATTGCTATTGAAAACTTTTATTGACGAATTGAACGATGCCCAAAAGGCTCCGGTATTACACAAAGACGGGCCCTTAATGGTTATTGCTGGAGCTGGTTCTGGAAAGACTAGGGTGTTGACGTACCGCATTGCGCATTTGATGGCCCAAGGGGTCGATGCCTTCAATATTTTATCACTCACGTTTACCAATAAGGCCGCTAGGGAAATGAAGAAGAGGATCTCTGATATTGTAGGTACCTCTGAGGCCAAAAACTTGATGATGGGAACTTTTCATTCGGTCTTCGCCAAACTTTTACGGTTCGATGGAAACAAATTGGGCTTCCCGAGCAACTTTACCATATATGACACCCAAGATTCTCAACGCCTGATCGCCTCGATCATAAAGGAAATGGGCTTGGACAAGGACATTTACAAGTACAAACAGGTTCAGAACCGTATTTCATCCTATAAGAATAGCCTAATTACGGTGAAAGCTTATCTCAACAATCCAGATTTGGTCGAGGCCGATGCCATGGCCAAACGACCGAGAACCGGCGAAATTTATCAAGAATATGTAGAGCGTTGTTTTAAGGCCGGTGCCATGGATTTTGATGACCTTTTATTACGTACCAACGAACTTTTAAACCGTTTTCCTGAAGTCCTCATGAAGTACCAAGAACGTTTCAAATATATTCTGGTAGATGAGTATCAAGATACCAACCACTCGCAATACCTCATTGTTAAGGCACTTTCCGATAGGTATCAGAATATCTGTGTGGTAGGTGACGATGCACAAAGTATTTATTCGTTCAGGGGAGCGAACATTAGTAATATATTGAATTTTCAAAAGGATTATGATCAAGTGGCCCTATATCGCCTAGAGCAGAATTATCGCTCGACCAAGAATATTGTGAATGCTGCAAATTCGATTATTGCCAAGAATAAAAATCAGCTAGAGAAGGTGGTGTGGACGGCCAATGATGACGGAGCCGCTATTAAAATACATAGAAGTGTCACCGATGCCGAAGAAGGCCGGTTCGTAGCGGGATCCATCTGGGAAAACCGCATGCAAAACCAGCTTTCGAACGGACATTTTGCGGTGCTCTATCGTACTAATTCACAATCTAGGGCCATTGAGGATGCCCTGCGTAAGCGTGATATTCCCTATCGTATTTATGGGGGATTATCATTTTACCAAAGAAAGGAAATCAAAGATGTACTGTCCTACCTGCGTTTGGTCATCAATCCTAAAGATGAGGAGGCCCTAAAACGGATTATCAACTTTCCTGCACGGGGTATTGGCCAAACCACTGTCGATCGCCTAGTGGTTGCCGCAAACCATTACGGTAGATCAATTTTCGAGGTAATTGAGAATCTTGATAAAATCGATTTAAAGATCAATTCGGGCACCAAACGAAAGCTGGATGATTTTGTAACGATGATCAAAAGTTTTCAGATCATGGATCAAACTGCAGATGCCTTTACCTTGGCCGAACATGTGGCCAAGAAAACAGGCATACTTCTAGAGTTCAAAAAAGATGGCACTCCGGAAGGGATTGCCCGTATGGAAAATATAGAGGAATTGTTGAATGGGATAAAGGATTTTGTGGAAGGCCAAAAAGAATTGGCCGACGCTAGCGGAAATATCAGTGAATTTCTGGAAGACGTAGCCCTGGCCACTGATCTGGATAAAGACACGGGCGATGATGATAGGGTAGCCCTTATGACCATACATTTGGCCAAAGGCTTGGAGTTTCCATATGTGTATATAGTAGGTATGGAAGAAGACTTGTTTCCTTCGGCCATGAGCATGAGTACACGAAGTGAACTAGAGGAAGAACGACGATTGTTTTATGTTGCCTTAACACGCGCCGAAAAACAAGCCTATTTGACCTATACCCAAAATCGATATCGCTGGGGTAAATTGATCGATGCCGAGCCAAGCCGATTTCTTGAGGAAATCGATGAACAGTATGTGGAGAATTTGACCCCTATTGAAAACACCTATCGCTATAAATCGTTGATCGATACCGATATTTTCGGTGATGTTGATAAAAGTAAACTTCGGCAAGAGAAACCTACTAAAGGCACTCCGCCCAGCATTGGCCGCCCAAATGAAAGTCAATTGCGAAAATTACGTAAGCTCAAGCCTCAATTGGCAGAGCCCATAGGCAATACGAACATTATAGACCCTAATCTATCAGAAGGTTCTTTGGTAAACCATACACGTTTTGGTAGGGGCAAGGTGCTTAAAATAGAAGGTACGGGCAACGATAAAAAAGCCGAGATCCAATTTGAACAAGGCGATATTAAAAAACTGTTGTTGCGATTTGCGAAGTTGGAGGTCGTCTCTTAATCAAAAAATTATATAGAAAGCATTTTGATTTCAAGGCAAGCCTTGGAATATATAGCTGGATTATGGAATAAAAGATAGCCCTCGACAAAAAGAGTCAAGGGCAGTCTATTTAGCTATTAGCGATAAATGGCGCTTCCCGACAATAGGTATGGTCGTTTATCTGTTCAATGAGGAAATCCGCTAAGTCCGTAGCACTAATTTCATCCCCTAAACAATCCTCCAAACTAATTTTGATTTCTTTAGATTCATCCGTCAATTTGATCATGGGAACCCGTACCAAGGTCCAATCTGCTTTACTTTTTACAAGTAGTTCATATTCATCTTGCCTGTCGGTAGTGGTTTTCGGGTAGTTTTGGTACATCCAATCGGTTGCGAACTTCACTTTTGGTGCTTTATTATCCTTTGGCGTATCCACGTTTAAACCTGTAACGACGATATAGCGTTTTAGATCATTTTCTTGCATTGCCTGAA
>JBATIN010000359.1:0-6056 GCA_049667765.1 Flavobacteriaceae bacterium | reverse complement strand
ACCTGAAACAATATAAACTTGAAACCATAATCAAAATACTATTAAAAAATGGAAACAACAGAAATAAAAACAACGACAATGCCACGGATCGGCGACCAAGCTCCCGATTTTGAGGCAGTAACAACTAAGGGCAAGATTAAGTTATCTGATTTTGCCAAAGATAAATGGTTTGTTATGTTCTCGCACCCGGCGGATTTTACACCCGTTTGTACTACAGAAATGAGTGGTTTTGCAACACGTAAAAAAGAATTCGATGCCTTGAACACCGAACTATTAGGTCTGAGCATCGATAGTATACATGCCCATTTGGGATGGGTGAACAACGTAAGGGAAAAAACAGGGGTTTACTTCGACTTTCCGATTATAGCGGATATCGATATGAAAGTTTCTAAACTATACGGAATGTTGCAACCCAACGAAAGTGAAACGGCTGCGGTTCGTGCGGTGTTCTTTATCGATCCTACAAAGAAAATAAGATTGATCATGTACTATCCATTGAATGTGGGTAGAAATATGAACGAAATCTTGCGTGCTTTGGAAGCCTTGCAGACTTCGGATAAATACAAAGTTGCCATGCCCTTGGATTGGAAAAAAGGCGATAAGGTCATTGTTCCTCCGCCAAAAACCTTGGATGAAATGAATTCTAGGCTGGCCGATGAGTCCATTGAGAAGATAGACTTCTACTTGGCTAAAAAAGATTTAAAATAAACTGCTGTTTAACAGTATTTGGTTGGTTGTTTCAAGGAAACGGTCCTTTTGTCAAACTTAGGCCGTTTCCTTTACAAAAAATCAAAAATTTAAAAAAGAAAACTATGTCATTTTTAAGCGCTCTTTTTGGAGCAAAAAACGAAACCTCTGATAAGATTTCCATTCTAGATGCGACCGCATATGCAGCTGCAATTACAGGTAAGAAAGTACAATTGGTAGATGTTCGTACCCCGAGCGAATTTAGTTCTGGTCATATAAAAAGTGCCTTGAATATCGATTTTTTCAACTCGGCTAATTTTTCAAAGGCCTTTGAAAAAATGGACAAATCAAAACCGGTATTTCTATACTGCCGTTCAGGTGCACGTAGTCAAAAAGCGGCCAGGCGATTGGTAGAAATGGGCTTTTCTCAGATTTATGATTTGAAGGGCGGGTATATGCGATGGCGTTAAAAGTAGAAAATTGTTGATCATCGTTTAAATTAAAATCAGCTTTTTCCTATCGCCCTAATAAACAGTGATAACAAAAAACACAACAACTATGAAAACCTCCATAATGGTACAAAACCTAAAGTGTGGGGGCTGTGCTAAAACCATTACTTCCAAAATCTCGGAAATCGAAAATATTTCAGAGGTAATGGTCAATGTAGAATCATCAATGGTGTCGTTCGCATATCAAAATAGCAATGATGCAATTAGGGTAATGGATAAATTGAAAAACTTGGGATATCCATCCATAGATAGTAAAAATTCAATGGCGGCAAAAGCGATTTCTTTCGTAAGTTGTGCCACGGGCAAAATGTCGAAATCGTGAAATGAGCCATTACAATTCTTGATGTTAATCGAATTGTTAGCTGCGAATTTCAAAGGACCGATAACAAACAAATTAAAAATTAACAGATGAAAAACACCTTCTTAATTGTATTGGTCTTACTCTTAGCCGGCTGCAAGGATGGTAAGAAATCAGAATATAAAGCGGTTGAATCTACTACGGAAACAGCGTTGGCAGAAACCGTTCAATCTCATCCCGGAAAAAAAATAATGGAGACGGAATGCTACATCTGTCATAACCCTAAAACTTCTCAAGAAAGCATGATAGCCCCACCCTTGGTCGCTGTAAAAAATTACTATATCGGCGAAAATACCACCAAGGAACAATTTACGAAAGACCTTATCAAATGGGTCAACGACCCCGAGACGGAATCAAAAATGCCAGATGCCCTTTTTGAATTTGGCAGCATGCCCTACATTCCTTATCCCGATGATGCTCTAGCACAAATAGCCGAAGACATATACGAATATGATATTGAACGACCAGATTGGTATGATGCGGCTCTAAAGCGGGATAATGGAAAAGGCTTATGGATGAACAGGAATTTGGTTTCAAAAGAGATTCAAGAAAAAAATGCCCAAAAAGGATTGGCCTTTGCACAGACTACACAAAAAGTTTTGGGGAAAAATCTTATGCAGGCTATCGGAGAAAAAGGAACAGTCGGGGCCATCGAGTTTTGTAATACCAAAGCATTGGCACTGACCGATAGTATGTCGGTCATGAACAATGCAGCTATCAAACGGGTGACGGACAAACCACGAAATCCGAAGAACGTGGCCAATAAAGAGGAATTGGGTTACATTACCTATTACAAAAAATTAATCGCCGCAGGAAAAGAACCAAAACCTATTGTAAAAAGGGAGAATGGTGGGGTTGATTTTTACTATCCGATCACTACAAATGCCATGTGCCTACAATGCCACGGAAAACCGAACGAACAAGTGAATTCAGAAACCATGGTAACACTGAAAGGCCTTTACCCCAAGGATCAAGCGATTGGTTATGATGCCAATGAAGTACGCGGAATATGGGTCGTGAATTTCGATGATGAAAAATAGTACTCAAAATAAGTCGTAAACAGGCTTTCTAAAAATAATGGAAGTATGAAAACCCTAGGTATGATCGGTGGTACTTCTTGGCATTCCACAATAGTTTATTACCGATTGATAAACGAAATCGTCGGGGATAGCATCGGTACTCAGGCTAATCCACCTTTGATTATCCACAGCATCAATATTGAAATCATGCGCGAACAAAATGCAGATAAAATCAATGCCAAATACCTTGAGGTATCCCAAAAATTGGAGCAGGCAGGTGCCAAAGCCATTGTAATCTGCGCCAACACGCCCCATATGGCATATGATTATGTGCAGCCAAAAATCGGTATTCCCATACTACATATCGCTGACGCTACAGGAAAGGAAGCCTCAAAAATGGGATTGAAAAAATTAGGCCTTTTAGGCAACCGCCCAACGATGACCAAAGGTTTCATTCAAGCGAAGCTGGCAGCCACTTACGGCATTGAAACCAGTATTCCCGATGAGCAATACCTAGACAAATGCCATAGTTATGTTTCTAAAGAACTGACCCAAGGCCAGTTTACTGATCATGCCAAAGATTTTTTTATCGAACAAATGCAATTCTTGAAAAATAAGGGTGCGGAGGGCATCATTCTTGGTTGTACGGAATTGCCTATGCTTATTGACCAAAAAGATTCCGAAATGCAGTTATTGGCAACTACAAAATTGCACGCACAAATGGCTGCAGATTTTATTTTATCGTAATTTTTTCCGGCTCATTTTAAGGTATCAACAATCTTGTGTAACAAAAGTTACAACATTCTAAGAAAAGTCGTGCTATTTTTAAGGATTCACAATAAACAATCCTAAAAATGAAATCACATCATCAAGTTCTTATCATTGGCGGAGGCACGGCCGGAATAATGGTTGCCGGCCAATTATTGAACAAGAATAAATCGCTTGATATCGGCCTCATTGAACCCGCTGTTACTCACTACTATCAGCCAGCATGGACCTTGGTAGGTGCAGGTACTTATGATTTTGACAAAACTGCACGGCCTATGGCCTCGGTTATGCCAAAAGGAGTGAAATGGATCAAAGACTTCGCCACAGCTTTTGATCCTGAGAACAATACCGTTACCACAAAATCGAGCGGCGACATAACCTATGATTACTTAGTAGTCGCACCCGGACTCGCCTATGACTTCAGTTTGGTCCCTGGACTAGGTGATGCAATCGACAAAGGTGTAGTATGTAGCAACTACACCAACCCAAGCCATACTTGGGAAGTTATAAAAAAATTCAAAGGCGGTACTGCCCTTTTTACCCAACCTACCACACCCATTAAATGTGGAGGCGCACCTCAGAAAATCATGTACCTCGCCGAAAGTCATTTTAAGAAAAGTGGTGTTCGTGAAAAAACCGATGTAATCTTTGCAACCGGCGGAACGGTCATTTTTGGGGTCAAGGAAATTGCAAAAACCTTAATGGAAGTGGTTGACCGAAAAGACATTAACCTACGTTTTCATCACAAACTTGTTGCCGTTGATGGCGAAAAGCAAATCGCTTGGTACGAGATGGGCAAGGAAATCAATGCTGGGGGCTGCGTTGTTATAACAGGTGATCAAGACAGCGAACTGAAATTGGACGAAACTTTCCAATATAATTATAAAGATGTAAAAGTTACTAAGGACGGCGATCGATACGGTATTCACTATGATTTGTTGCATACTGCTCCCCCATCGGTCGCTCCTAAGTTCGTTAGAGAATCTTCATTGGTCAATGACGCAGGTTGGGTCAGCGTAGATCAATAGACCATGCAGCATACCAAATATGCGAACATATTTAGTTTAGGCGATGTAGCTGCTTTGCCAACGGCAAAAACCGGTGCTGCAATCCGTAAACAAGTGCCCATTGTAGTCGATAATATCAACTTACTTATTTCACAACATAAGATGGGCACTAAGGCCTATAACGGCTATTCTTCTTGTCCACTTGTTACGGATTATGGCAAAATGGTATTAGCAGAATTCGATTATCAGAACAATTTTATTCCCGACCCCAAATTGAAACAGATGTTCATCTCCGATAGCTCAAAAGAACATTGGAGATTGTGGATGTTAAAAAAATACGGACTCCCTTACTTGTATTGGAATAAGATGATGAAAGGAAAAGAGGTTTAGATTTATTGATTGGTGATGTGTTATGAAATGGGGGCTTCTGCTCCCATTTTTTTATTCAAAACCTTAAAATTTGGGTAACTATAGTTACATTTTTATTCAACAACATGCCGTATTTTTGATAGTGAACAAGAGATGACTTTTGTCATTTTTATTGATGCGCTCCACAATTACATTTGAACACTTAAAGAAAATAAGGAATAAAACCCTAAAATGATTCAAGAACTTAAAGAAAACTACGGCCATATTTTTGAAGATGCACTTCTAAATGACATCAATCAAGTAGCAACCTATAAAGAAATTCCTGAAGGTTTTAAGTTGATGGAAATAGGCGATTACATCAAAGCCATGCCGCTTCTTGTGTCGGGTGTCATCAAGATTTTAAGGGAAGACAAGAAGGGCGACGAGCTACTACTATATTTTTTAGAAAACGGAGATACTTGTGCAATGACTTTGAGCTGTTGTGTAGGCCATAAAAAAAGTGAGATCAGGGCCGTGGCGGAAACTGACGCCAAATTGATTATGATTCCTATTGGAAAAATGGAAGAATGGATGACCCAATACCCTAGTTGGCGTAACTTTATTTTAGAAAGTTATCACAACCGTCTCAATGAAATGATGGAAACTGTTGACAGTATTGCTTTTTTAAATATGGATGAACGCCTCTTAAAATACTTACGGGAAAAAGCACGTGTTAACGGTAGTAACACCATTAACAGCACCCATCAAGATATTGCCTATGAACTACACACCTCTCGTGTGGTGGTTTCCCGTTTGCTCAAAAAACTAGAAAACATGGGGAAGTTAGAGTTGAACAGGTATCATTTAAAACTCATAGAGCTATAAAATTCCCTTATACAATCCTATTTAATTATCTAAAAAGTCATAAATGCGATCTTTAAAGTTTCAATTTATCTTACTATTTATTGGCTTCATTTGCTTTTTCGGCAATGCCCAACAACAAGTTAAAGTCTACACCGTTGGCGCGATGAATGATATGGGCAAGAACAACTTTAAAACCCAGGTTTGGTTAGATACCCTGCCAAAAACTGACCTATTCGGTATGGGGCCTTATGATCGAATGAAAGGCGAGATCATGGTATTTGAGGGAAAACCTTTTTATGCTTCCGCTTTTGAGGCAGGTAAAGCTGTAGTTTCACAAAGTTGGGATATTCGCTCTCCTTTTTTCGTGTATGCCAATGTTCAGGAGTGGAAAGCCTATGAACTACCGAACCATATTACCAGTTTGGACGATATTCAGCAAAATGTAGCTTCCATTGCCCAGCAGCATGGCTACGACATAAAAGAACCCTTTCCATTT
>JBATIN010000358.1:0-2900 GCA_049667765.1 Flavobacteriaceae bacterium | reverse complement strand
AAAATTCCAAAAAACATTCCTTCCCCTGATTTTAACTCGGTTACGGTTGCCTACTCATTAGCGATAGTGGCTGCATCATAACGAGAAAGTGCCCACCCGTTTTTGCTTTCCGAACTTGTCCAAATATTTCCTTTTTTATCCTCATAAATATAGCCCACGAAATTCTCGGTGATGTTCTTAAACGTAGTTCCATCATAGCGCCAGAGGCCGTCATTGCCGCCAAGCCAGATAGTTCCTTTTTTATCTTCAATGATACTACGCACATTGGTAAACGGTTTGCCGTTTTGAGTTACCGTAGTAAATGTTTTTCCATCGTACCTGAAAGTACTATGCCTCGTGCCAACCCAAAAGGTACCTGTTTTGTCCTCGATAATCGCATTGACTTCGTTCATCGGACGTTTCATATTTGGAATATGTTGCCCGGTTTGATCTTCAATGATCGTATTTCCGTTCAATACATAATTTCGGAAATTATTACCATCGTACCTGCTGAGTCCTCCATTGGTTCCAAACCAAATATGACCGATTTTATCTTCATATATACAGACCACCTCATTGTTCAAAAGTCCATCATCGGTCGTGAAATTTTTAAAATAGTTTCCATCATAATAATAACCCCCTGAGCCAATGGACCCGAACCATAATTTATTTTTGCTATCTGCCATAACCGAGAAAAAACGGATCTGGCCTAACTCCTTTGAAATATTGGAAAATGAATTTCCATCATATTTAAAAATGCCTTCAAAGGTGGCGAGCCAGATATTGCCTGTTTCATCTTGTACGATGGTACGGGTAATGTTATTTGGAACATTGTAATAGGGCAGAGGATGAATTTTTGTAGCGATAGGGTTGCTCTTGACTTCATTTACGATTTGATCTTTGGCTTTTTCATTTGGGTCTTTATGCTTTTCTCCTTTGCAGGAAGCAAGTGAGATCAATAGGAATAAGATCCAATGGAGTGGTTTTGTATGTTTCATCTTTTGGTCGTACAGAGAACGTCGCGGCTCGTATGTTTGGTCCTTAGTTTGAAGATAAGCTATTTTGATAGATAAAATAGGTTCAAGGGAAGGGTCATTTCGAGGTTCGGGTAGAAACCAGAGAGCAATATCGCTTTATCGATTTATATACTTGCCCAACTGATGCCTTACATCATTAGCTTTCACAAGCAACAACAAGAATAATTTCGCCAATGGCAGATCTTAACCACTTTCCAGTTTTATTTTTCTCCCTAAGGTCTTTTCCAATGCTTCTGAAAAACGTAATCATGGTGCCGTTGTTTTACGTCCTCGCGCCAGCTGGCTCCCCACTATAAAAGGGCTACTAGATTACAAGGCCGCTTTTAACCCTGCAATCAGCTGATCGATTTCTTTTAAACTGGTGTAATGCAAAAAAGAAATCCGCAATACCCCAGGGGGTCTGGGGATACCCATATCCATAAGCGGTCGCACTGCATAAAAATCGCCTATACCTAGCATTAATTTGTGTGCGGTAAGTGTTTCATACACCTTATGCATGCTTTTGTTCTTCGGAATGATCGAAATCGTTGGTGCCCTGTCCAGGGATGAGGTGGGCCCTACGATTTGGACATCATCGCGCGATCGCAGAAAATTCAGTAATCGTTCTAAAAGTAGCTGTTCATGTTCCCGAAACAAACCATTTAAAGCCCTATTTCTTTGACTTGCCGTAGCCTCCTCATCGAAATGATGCGTATAGACCGCATCCAAGTAATCTAGTATGCCTTGAACAGCTCCTATCTGTGCATGATCAGGCCCTGCGGGAGTCAACATGTTTTTGCTAATTCCTTCCTTGAAAAAATGCGATTGGTTTTCCATCTTTCCGATCAGGTCCTTATCGACGAACATCAATCCCAAATGTGGACCGAATGTCTTGTACAAGGAAAATAAATAAATATCTGCCCCCAGATCTTTTAGGTCAGGGAGACCATGTGGGGCATAGGCTACGCCATCCACAATACAAAGCGCCCCATGTTTGTGTGCGATTTGGCTTATTTCCTTGACTGGATTGATATGGCCGATCACATTGGAACAATGGGGGAAGGCCACCATTTTGGTTCGATCGGAAATCAATCCGATCAAATTTTCCACATGCAACAAGCCGGTTTCCGAATCTACGTGCCACTCTATAACTTTAATTCCGCGTGCCGCTAATTTTCTCCATGCCCCGGCATTGGCTTCATGATCCTGACAGGAAACGATGATCTCATCGCCGTCTTTCCACATGGGCCGCAGGGCATTTGCCAGTACATAAACATTTTGGGTGGTAGACGGCCCGAAATGAATTTCGCTAGCATCTACGTTCAGATACTCCGACATGCGCTTATAGGAAGCATCCATCAGTGCCCCGGCCGTTGTGGAAGCGGGATAGGGATAATAGGGCTGCACCTTGTTCTTCATATAAAAATCGGTCAGTCGGTCTATAAACTGTTTACATGGATAAGAGCCTCCGGCATTTTCAAAAAAAGCCCATCCTTCCAACGATGGTTCAGAAAACGCCGGAAATTGTGCGCGTACAAAGTTTAGATCAAGTTTCATATCTATGGTTTATGCTAAGAATTGTTCATAATTGGCGTCATATTAGTTCGCCTGGCTCCGTTCACCATTCCCCTTGGGTACAGTAGACACCTTTGAAGAAAGGCTTATCATCAACAAACTTTTACGCGTATTTCTAAAGAATGTTATCATTGGTCAGCGGTTTCGGGTAATGAAGCACGACGGTTTAGTTAAGCATAGTGCGGAAGTAAGGAAACTGTTAGTTTTCGTCTGCACACGAAGCTAAAACTTATTGGTTTGCTTTTTCTTTTTTTTTGTTCCAAAGCTAAATCCATAAGATTTAGCGACCTTATAAATATACAAAGACCTTTCGGTTTTGCCCTAAAGTCG
>JBATIN010000357.1:0-2356 GCA_049667765.1 Flavobacteriaceae bacterium | reverse complement strand
CCTCTATATCATAATATTCACGAATATGTTTTTGGAAAACATGTACGACCACATTAACGTAGTCCATTAAGATCCATTCGGCATTGTCTTGACCTTCAACATGCCAAGGTTTGTCTTTTATCGCTTTACTTACCGTTTTTTGGATGGACCCTACTATTGCGTTCACATGGGTGTTGGAAGTACCGTCGCAAATTATAAAGTAGTCACAAACGGTATTCTCAATTGCCCTTAGGTCAAGTAAACTTATGTTTTGACCTTTAACTTCTTCAATGCCCTGTAATATCAATGCAATTAACTCGTCTGTGCTCGCTTTTCCTTTTTGCATTCAAAAATTTTAGTTTGTGCAAAGTTATTATTTTTTTGTTCTTTTAGCCCTAGTTTTTAACAATTGATTCCTTCATTTGAACAAAAGGCTTGCAATGCGAATAATCAAACTTGATGCCACGGACTCCACAAATACCCATTTAAAATTTTTAGTACAGTCCGGTCTTGCGGAAGACCTTACAACGGTGGTCGCCAAACAGCAACGAAATGGTCGGGGCCAAATGGGCACTCGGTGGCAATCAGAACCCGGTAAAAACCTAACCTTTAGTGTTTTAAAGCTATTGGATGGCATGGCCATCGAGAACGTATTTCAATTAAATGTAATGGTCTCCTTGGGCATTGTAGCTGCATTAGAGCAACTTCAAATACCTGATGTGTCGGTTAAATGGCCAAACGACATAATGTCAGGCAATTTAAAAATTTGTGGTATTCTTATCGAGAATACCTTTTCAAACGGCCAAATTCAGTCATAGATTATCGGTATTGGGTTAAATGTAAACCAATTAGTGTTCAATAACCTTCAAAACGTTTCCTCCCTTAAATTGTTGTTGGGGCGCACTTTAAATTTAGATGAAGTACTTCAAGTACTTTTATTTCAGCTTCAAACTAATTTTGCGAGGTGGGAAACAATTTCTAACAAGGAGGCTCTAGTTGCCTATGAGGGCCATCTTTTTAGAAAAGATAAACCATCCACTTTTGAGGATCGGCAAGGCAAGCGGTTTATGGGCTTTATTAGAGGGGTTTCCAATGATGGGAAGCTAAAGATTACCTTGGAAGATGATATCTTAAAAGAATTCGATCTTAAGGAACTTAAATTATGCTATTAGATCTTTTCAAGGTTACCCGATAAGGTAGTAATGAAATTGGTAATAGGGTTTTTGATCATCATGGCCATCATGGCATTGAACTCACCCTTAAAACTCAAAGTTACTTCACTTTCGTTTATACCCACATTAGCAATGTCGGCCGTAAGTGTAAAAGGTAGTTTTTCACTTGCTGCACCCAGAACAATTTGGCTAAACGGTTTTTGTTCTTTTCGTTGTAATACAATTTCGGGCATGCCTTTTAAAGCGAACAAGAAGCGATCTTCATTCAAAACCTCGAATTTATCAATTGAATCGGGCATCAGGGTTTTAAAATTCTTAAGGTCGGTTAAAAACTCGTATACCACTTGATCACTTTTAGCGACTATTTTTTTAGGGGATTCTATGAACATAATTTTACTGTTTCCATTTAGAAGGGTTCTTACGCCATTCCATCAAAGTGAGCAATTGGTCTTCTTTAATATATCGAATTTCAGAAGCTTGATCGACCAAATGGTCGTAGTCACTTAAGGTATGAAGTTCAATATCGTATTTCTTGAAATTTTCGGTCGCCGTATCAAAACCATAGGAGAAAATGGCCAACATGCCTTTAATTTTGGCACCTGCATTTTGCAATGCCTCCACGGCATTAAGACTGCTTTTACCAGTACTGATCAGATCTTCTATAACGACTACGGTTTGATTAGGCTCTAATTGACCCTCTATCTGATTTTGTCTGCCATGAGATTTTGCCTCGGGCCGCACATAAATAAATGGCAGGCCTAAATAATCGGCCACCAGCATACCTATACCGATCGCCCCGGTCGCCACGCCGGCAATAACATCGGGCTTGCCATACAAGGTCTCTACCTGTTTTGCCATTTCTTCATGAACGTAGTTGCGAATGACAGGGTAGGAGAGGATTATTCTGTTATCACAATAAATTGGAGATTTCCATCCAGATGCCCAAGTAAATGGATTTTCTGGATTCAATTTAATTGCATTTATTTGCAACAGAAGCTCTGCTGTTTTGTTAGCCGTGTTTTTATCTAAAACCATGTAGCAAATGTATAAAGTTTTTGTTAATGAGTCACCTCTAATATTGACAAATAAACTCTCTGAAACGGCTGATGGGGATTATTATCCATTGAACCAAGAGGCGATTCAGCAGGCTATAAAGGCCTTGATTAAAAAAAAGCTGCCCGAGGCTTATATCTATCATCCTAACC
>JBATIN010000356.1:0-3648 GCA_049667765.1 Flavobacteriaceae bacterium | reverse complement strand
GCAACACCATTTTCATTGCAATAATCAATGCTTAATTGGTCTTTTATCGATCCGCCCGGTTGTATAACGCAAGAAATACCATTTTTATGCGCAATTTCTACACAATCTGGAAAAGGAAAGAACGCATCGCTGGCCATAACCGCACCATTGAGATCAAAATTAAAGGACTTTGCTTTATGAATGGCCTGGTTTAAAGCATCTACACGAGAGGTCTGCCCGGTACCACTGGCACATAATTGTTTATTTTTTGCCAGCACTATGGTATTGCTTTTGGTATGTTTGCACAATTTTGAAGCAAAGATTAGATCTTCGAGCTCGCTATCGGTAGGTTTTTTTACGGTGGCATGTGTTAGATCAGAAATAGCATCGGTCAAATAGTCTTTGTCTTGTACCAAAATTCCATTCAGACATGTTCTTACCAAGGTGTCAGGTAATTCGACATCGTTAAGAATTAAAATGATTCTATTTTTTTTGCCTTTTAAGGTTTCAAGGGCATCGTTGCTATAGCTTGGTGCAATGACCACTTCGCAGAAAAGTTCATGAATTTCTTTGGCGGTCGCTAGATCGATTTCTTTGTTGCTGATCAAAACACCACCAAAGGCAGAAACTGGGTCTCCGGCCAAAGCATCAATATAGGCTTGGCGCAAATTGTCACGTTGCGCAAGGCCACAGGCGTTGTTATGTTTCAAGATGGCAAAAGTTGGTGGATCGTTTTTAAACTCCATTAATAAATTCACGGCGGCATCAACATCCAGTAAGTTATTATAGGAAAGTTCTTTACCATGTAGTTTTGTGAACATGGCATCAAAATCGCCGTAGAAATATCCTTTTTGATGCGGATTTTCACCATAACGCAATACCTTTCCGTCGGTTTCACTAATTTTTAACACGGCTTCTTCGTTTTCGTGATTAAAATAATTGAAAATTGCAGAGTCGTAATGCGATGAAATATTGAATGCCTTGGTTGCGAAACGCTTTCTGTCTTTTAGACTGGTGTTCCCTTTGCCCGAGGTAATGACCTCCAAAAAGTCACTATAGTCTTCCATGGAAGAAACACAGAGTACATCCTTATAATTTTTTGCGGCGGCACGAATGAGCGAAATGCCTCCGATATCTATTTTTTCGATAATTTCTCGTTCTGACGCCCCACTTGCCACTGTTTTTTCAAACGGATATAGATCTACGATGACTATATCTAACTGCGGAATTTCGAATTCTTCCAACTGCGCCACATCGCTGGCATTGTCTTGTCGGTTTAAGATACCACCGAATATTTTTGGGTGAAGGGTTTTTACCCTTCCCCCTAAGATTGAAGGGTAGCTGGTAACATCTTCAACCGGTACAACAGCAATACCCAGATCCTTGATGAATTTTTCAGTGCCTCCAGTAGAATAGATGGTAATACCGAGCTCATTGAATTTTTTGACGATTGGTTCTAATCCGTCTTTATGGAATACTGAAATTAAGGCCGAGGTAGCTTTTTTGGTGCTCATTTTTACGTGCTTGTGGGTTAATATGCGAGCAGCAAAAGTAATTTTTTTGACAGTAAAAAATTGGTCAGGTTATCAACAAAACGAGTAAAGTTTTAAAGAATTTTGGCCACCTGGGCGTTTACGAATTCAAGAAACCGCTCATCTTCTGCTGTAAAAGGATCAGGTGTGTTTGAATCAATGTCAATTTGCCCTATGTTTTCGCCATTTACAAATAGCGGCACTACAATCTCTGCTTTCACGGTGATACTGCAAGCAATGTAATTGTCTTGGGCCTTTACATCGGGTACTACGAAGTTTTGGTTACTGACCGCGACTTGGCCACAAATGCCTTTGCCGAAGGGGATTATGGTGTGGTCGGTAGTTTCGCCAGCATAAGGGCCTAGTTTTAATTCTTCCTTTTTTCCGTTTCTAAAATAGAAACCCACCCAATCGTAATGCGGAACGCTTGCTTGTAAAAGATCGCATATGGCTTGAAGGCGCACTTCGAAGGTTGTATCGTTAATATCCAAAATTTTTTGGATCTTCACTTTTAGGTCATTGAACATATTGGGCTAATTTTGCTCAAAAGTATGATTTTTTCCATAAAAAAAGTGGCGCCAGAATATCCGGTGCCACTAATTTTGCATTTTAAATAGCAATGCTATTTACGGTTGTATTTTAACGTCGAAGACAATAAAATCGGCATTGCCGTAACCGGGTTTTATATCGGTGATTTTAATGAGGCCTTTTTTGCCGTAGTTATCAACAAATTCTACTACATCGCCAACAGTAAGATTGGTGATTTTCTGAACCCCTGATGAGGTAATCGAGTTTAAATCGCCTGATAAGGCTATACCATCAAATGCAGCGGTATTTAAAGATGACAAGCCAAAGAAGGCTTCGTTCAAGGTTTCCGTAGCGGCATCTACTTCATCACTACCAGGTTTAAGGCCTTCCACCGGAAATCCGAAAGATGCATCATAAGTGTTGGTTGATGCGAAAGAAGCATTGTCATTGGCCGAAACGCCCGAAGCACCGTAGTAATATCCAAAATCCCAGAATGCCCTGAATTCAGGACCCACGTTGATCTTATAAACCGTCTTGTTCAACAATGAAAAGAAGGTTTCTGTATTTCCGTTCACGTCTGGTGCATATAATTTGATATTGTTGAATTCACGTACCTCAGCTGCAGGGTTGGCTCCGGTCCCTACGGTTACCGTAATGGTGCCGACACCTAAGGCCAATCTTTTGGTAGGATCTCTAAAATCTCCTTTTCCTTTGGTAGTCCAGAAACTATAAACGATTGATCCATTGTCGATATCCGGTACGGGTAGTTCGAAAGTAAAGTCGATTGCTTTTTTGGTAGCACCATCTAAATCAATAGATCCATCGGCATTCAATACTTTATCAAGATCATCACTGTTCAGGTTAAAGCTGTTGAATGGCATGTCACCTTGGCCAGATATGTTCTGGGTAATATACAGTCTACGTTGGGTGGTATTTGTTGAGGTATAGATTATTCGGCCGGGTACGGTAGCGCCTACTGCGCCGCTTGCCTCGGCGGTTACTTTATTGCTTGCGGAATTACCTTCGTCGAAGGTAATGGTGGCAACTACTGGTGTCTCATCACCTCCTTCATCTCCACCTTGGTCACCTCCCGGGGTGTCAAAAATATTCCCATCATCTGAACTACAGCCCGCGATAAACAAGGCCATGAATAGGATTATAAATCCTGATTTTGCGTTTGCACTTAAAAATTTCTTCATAATTGGTTACTGTTTAAATATAAATTTTTGAATTTTTAGCTCATTATGCTACCTACTTATAACTTATAATTTTACGTTTCAGTATTTTTCGGTCCCATTGCTTTTTAGATTGATGACAAGCGATGGTTATTTTTTGTGATGCAGAACCCGCGTTTTGAGGTGTGATTGTTGAAATTGTACCTTTGGAGAACTAAATGATTCCCTCCCCAATCAATACTATAGTAGCCAATTTATCGTTAAAATAATAGTACTAGATTCTTTACAAATGAATATTTTGTAATTTTGTGGAATTGATGAAAGAAATATTTCACAAAATTGCATCCACAGTGATGGCACTTCTAGTGCTACTCTCCACTATGTCATTCTCGGTGGATATGCATTTTTGTGGCGATCATTTAGTCGATTTTAGC
>JBATIN010000355.1:0-1640 GCA_049667765.1 Flavobacteriaceae bacterium | reverse complement strand
GGTCGATTATAGCCTGTGGCTCAGTTACGCCTATAATTTGAACGATTACTATTTTAATGATGTAACCCCAAATTCCTTCCCCAATAATTTGGATATTCGACATACCGTTACCCTGGCGGGCACCTATACTTTCAACAATTTCAAATTCGGAATCGGACTTAATTACCGCACCGGAAAACCCTTTACAGAACCTTTGGCAGAAAACCCTATCAACACTACCTTTTTTCCGAATCGTATCAATTATTCGGAACCTAACAGTAGCCGATTGCCCGAATACTTACGTGCCGATGCATCGGCCATTTATGATTTTACCCTAAGTGAAGACGTTGGTGCCTCTATTGGTATTTCGGTTTTGAATTTCACCGACCGTACCAATATTTTGGACACCTATTACCGCTTGAACGACAATGATGAGATTGAGGCCATTAATAGCATTTCGCTTGGCCTGACCCCTAATTTTAGCTTTAGGGTCAGCTTTTAAGGTTACATCCGCTCTGGCACTTCAATTCCTAAAAGCTTGAATGCATCTCGTACGACCTCGGCTACTTTTCTAGACAAGTTCACTCGAAGCAGCTTCTTCTGATCATCGGTCTCCCCTAAAATTGAAACCTGTTGGTAAAACGAGTTGAATTCTTTTACCAGATCATAGGTATAATTAGCGATCAAAGCCGGGCTGTAATTCTCGGCGGCCAACTGTATTGTAGCGGGAAAAAGTTCAAGTTGCTTGATCAATTCTTTTTCTTTGGGATGAAGGGCTACCCCCGCTTCCTTGGTGACACCTTTCGGATCTACTACATCTATTAAAAGCTCATCGGCCTTACGAAGTATCGATTGAATACGAGCGTAGGTATATTGTATAAACGGACCCGTGTTCCCTTGAAAATCAACCGATTCTTCGGGATTGAAGAGAATCCGTTTTTTGGGGTCTACTTTTAGAATGTAATATTTCAATGCCCCTAGCCCAATTATTTTATACAGGTCTTGCTTCTCGGTTTCCGAGTAGCTTTCCAGTTTTCCTAGTTCTTCGGAGATTGCTTCAGCGGTACAGGTCATATCATTCATAAGATCATCGGCGTCGACGACCGTACCTTCTCGACTTTTCATTTTTCCACTAGGCAAATCGACCATCCCGTAACTCAGGTGATACAGATGTTCTGCCCATGAAAAACCTAGTTTCTTTAAGATCAAAAACAACACTTTAAAATGATAGTCTTGCTCATTACCAACGGTGTATACCATTCCATTGATATCGGGATAGTCTTTTACCCGCTGAATGGCCGTGCCGATATCTTGGGTCATATAGACTGCGGTACCATCGGACCGGAGAACGATTTTTCGATCCAGACCTTCATCGGTGAGATCGATCCAAACCGAACCGTCGGGATCTTTTTCGAAAATGCCTTTTTCCAAGCCTATTTGCACCACATCTTTCCCCAATAAATAAGTGTCGCTTTCGTAGTATAATTTATCGAAGTCCACGCCGAGATTGTGATATGTTTCTTCAAAGCCTTTGTATACCCAGCCGTTCATTTTCTTCCAAAGGGATACGACCTCGGCATCGCCTGCTTCCCATTTTTGGAGCATTTCTTGGGCTTCCAAAAGTGAGGGGGCTTCCTTTTCCGCTATGGCTTTCCCTATTC
>JBATIN010000354.1:0-2624 GCA_049667765.1 Flavobacteriaceae bacterium | reverse complement strand
AAACAATGTAAATTTTGCCACGGCAACAAAGGAAAAGGAGACGGAAACCAAGCAAACCTGGTAGATACACCGGTTGCCGATTTTACCACGGATACCTTCAAAAAGCAAAGCGACGGCAGTATGTACTATAAGATCTACACCGGAAGGAACGATATGCCAAGTTTTGAAAAGGTGATAACCGATAAGGAAGATCTTTGGTTGGTCATCAATTATATTAAAAGCTTCGAATAGCTCTTAGCGGCTAAACGCGAATTTTGCATATTTTGGCTTCTTTGTCAATGGAACTTCACCAAAAAGAACCTGAATGTTGTCGGAAAAACTAATTACATAGAATCAATATATTCATTGATAAGCTCTACCCCTTCGGTGTGAAGTACAGTGGTTCCAATATAAGGCATAAAATAGGCGGGGGTTTGCGTATTCATTCTGTCTTTTATGTCCACTCTTTTTTGATAAATTCCGCTATCCTCAAATGAAGACTCAAATCGAAATCCGAACGAATCATCATGGCCAACGTTATATGACCCTCCCGGTTGATGGCAATGTGCACAATTGACATCGAGATAAGCCCTAGCACGTTCCTCAAGAGCAAATGATGGATTCGACCAATCGGGAAGTACGGCAATTTGCGAAACTTCCAGCGTATTTGCCAACAGCCCCTTTTCCTTTAAGTTATCGATTTGGTTTTTTCCATCATATACGTAATTCAATGCCCTTGCCTTGGGGCCTATTGGTTGGGTGTTACCGTTATTATTGTGGCATTGAAAACATACTATTTTAGATGTTACCTTATAGGCTACCGAGCGATCTGCGCCCGTAGCATCGATCCATTCGACTGGGACGGTATGGGCTCCACTATCCAAAAAAGCCTCAGTCTGTTCATTGTTCCATAGATAGTTGCCAACCTGCCAAGCACCGTCTTTTTTGATCAGCACCTGGGTCTCGATAACCTTCTTACCAAGTGTGGCATTCCTTTCATCATTCAGGTAATAAATGGATTTGGCCAATATCGTATTTTCAGGAAACAAAAAAAGCCCTGGACCATCATAGGTCATTTTAGCCCCATTGGGAAGGGCAATGACCTTAAAACTATAGGCGTAATCTGAAAAAAGTGGTGTACTAACGTGGTATTCATGCACATTGGTATTCAAATCAAAATCGGAAAGATTTCCTTGATATAGTTGAAGTTCAGACAATTTTGGCAAAAATTCAGGTACCGCGAACATGGGATTGTCGGGGTCGCCATATGGACTATTGCCAATCGCTAGTTCATCACCATTGTTTACCCCGTCGTTGTCACAATCTGAAGCTGACCATAATAAATTTAGGGGATCGTAAGCGGCATATCCTGAACGCTGGGCCGGATCACACGGATTGTTCCTGTCAGTTCCGTCCAATATTTCTTGGTCGTCGGTAATTCCATCTCCGTCGGTATCGATTTCATAGTCGTCCGGGTTTAACGGTCGGTCCGTGGTACAAGAGTAAATACCGATCAGTAAGACACAAGGTATTAAAAACCAAGTTTTAAGGTTTACTTTATTAATTATCATTGCACGATCAACTTTAATATTACACGTTCTCCCCTATCCATTTCAAAGCCGATAAAATACATATTGCCTTTGCTCAAGGTGGTCACAGGAATTTCATATAGGCCATGGGCATACAAATCCTTTGGATTGTATATACTTATTTGCCGACCGCTTGAATCGTGCACATAAATACTCAGTACGTTTCTCTTACGCGCCGCATAATCCATTAACCTTACTTGTGCAATTTCAGAGGCAGGATTAGCTATTAAGGTGCCAACGATGTCATCTCTGCTTTCTACGATTACACTATCTATGGCAACAATGCTAACCGATTTCATATCGCTCAAACCTTCACTATCGGAAACAGTGAGCGCGACGTTGAATACCCCTGCACTTTCAAAACGATGGGTTGTCGTCATTTCGGTCGATGACGCAGAACCATCATCAAAATTCCATTCAAACCCGATCACTTCGCCATCATCTGTTGAATTGCTGCCATCAAAAGTAACCTCTAATGGTATTTGGCCGTTGATAGGATTAGCCTCAATGACCGCCATTGGAGCGTCATTGCCCGGTGTACTTGCCGTAATCTTGACCGTTGCCGTATGGGTCAGGCCTTCCTCGTCGGCAACGGTCAATTCGACCATATAAATGCCGGGTTCAGTGAAAACATGTACCGGGTTCATTACCGCTGATGTAGGGGAACCATCCTTAAAATTCCATAAATAGCTTGTCACAGCAACATCATCTGTAGCGCCACTACCGGTAAATTGCACTTCCAATGGAATGGGGCCCTGTGTACTATTTGTAGCGATTACCGCTACCGGCCTTTCGTTGGTCGACTCGCCTTCCATTTGGTTTATCCATTCAAATATCAAGTCCACAGCCTTTGTATCGGCTACATTTTTTGAAAACGGGGGCATCATTATCGATGTTTCGGTACTGGCGAGTCTATGATAAAGTATAGATTTATCGGCATCGCCCGGAAAAACGATCTCTTCACCTTCAATACCCAAAGGAGTAAGGGCACCAACGGTCAGAAGATTGGTTTCCTCAAGACTTTTGATCATTCGCAAATCGAATAATGCCCTATTC
>JBATIN010000353.1:0-6465 GCA_049667765.1 Flavobacteriaceae bacterium | reverse complement strand
GCGCTACTTCCATTTGTAAGGAGTTGTATTCTTGAACCAACTGCTGAATGGTTTGAAAGAGCACCTGTTCTTGTACTTCGAGATTATTCTCTTGTCTCAATTTTTCAATTTTGGCCTGTTTTACCCTTGATCGTGCCGACCAGCCGTTACTAATAGGTACAGATAGACTTAGCCCGTAATACCGTGAGGTGTTATCTCTAAACTGTTCTCGAAAGGGCAAGGTATTGCTAAGGCTATCGCGAAAGGTTTCAAAATACCCCGTACCTACCCCGGCGAACAGCGACAATGATGGGTAAAGACTTCCTCTTGCTACGCCAACCTGTTTTTTTGCGGCTTGGGCACGTAGTTCTTGTGCCTTGATTATAGGAATAAATTCGCGGGCGTTCGTGTAAACAACATCCGATTGCATCTTTTGCATACTGTCATTTTCAACTACTAGATCCATCTTTGGAATGATTTCAATTTCAGAAGTATTTTCCAAATTCATTTCTTGGATCAAGGTCAACTTTGCCGTGGCCAATTGGTTTTCACTTTGGGTAAGGTTAAGTTCATCACTTAGCAACAATGACTTCGCCCCGTACAAATCGGCAGCCGCCATCAATCCCAATTTTATCTGCTTCTCCACCAATTGATAGTTGGTTTTGGAAACTTGCAATTGCTCATGGGCAATAGCCACCAAGCCTTCGGAAAACCGTATCGTATTAAAGGCTTGCATGACCCTAAAGGCTAATAGGTATTTTTGCTGTAAACTTTCCTCTTTTGCCGCCCGGTACAAAAACTTAGAGGCCTTTATTGCGTTTAACTTCTGAAACCCCTGAAACAAATCGATACTCGAATCCAACGAATAATTGTTCGAGAAAAAATCTTGCACTACAAAGGTGCCTGTATTCGGATCCTCTGCCCTTCCCGAGTTGACTGTATAGTTAGAGCCAGCATTAAGAACCGGAAGCAAATTTCGAACCGACTGTCTGTAATTTTCCTTGCCTGAATCGGTCATATATTCAAAATCGTTTAACTGCAGATTATGCTCTAGGGCATAGGCAATGCAGGCATCTATGGTCCATTTTTCTTGGGCGAAGAGACCTGTTGCGGACATCAGACAGAAAACAAGTGGTATTGAAAATTTTAACTTCATAATTCATTGCTATGCCAAACCATATAGCCAGAGCCATGCCATACTATTAACAGTTTGAATATCAGTATATTAAAAAATTTGTTACTACTAATCCTCTCTTAAACTGTAAAATACTTGTACAGTGTTTGTCAAAAATATGGACACTTTGTAAAATTAGTTGATTTCAAAACGTACCTTTAAAAACCAAAAAAATGGAGTAAAACCGGTGATTGAAGGCGTGTTTCACTTTAGCCTAATCTAAATGGAATGTTTTTTGGTACGGCAAAGAACCATAAAACAAGGTTATGACATCAGCTAAAATTCTGGTCATCGATGACAATAAAAGCGTACTCAGTGCCCTGGAAATTCTTTTGCAGTTTGAATATAAAACCGTGCAAACAATTTCCAATCCTAATCTAATATCTTCTTTTCCTGACCTGGTCGATTTTGATATCGTGTTGTTGGACATGAATTTCTCTGCTGGCGTAAATACTGGTAACGAAGGCCTTTATTGGCTTCGGGAAATACGTAAAAAAGCTCCCCAGATATCGGTAATCATGATGACCGCCTATGGGGCCGTAGACCTAGCGGTAAAGGCCTTAAAAGACGGTGCGACCGACTTTATCCTAAAACCATGGAACAACGATAAATTGCTGGCCACTGTTAAATCGGCCTACGAACTACGCAAGTCGCGAAAAGAAGTCAACCAATTAAAAGAAAAAGAAAACAACCTAAAACAGGTTATCAACCAAAAGAAGAATACCATTATTGGCAAATCTAATGCCCTTAACGCTGTTTTGAAATTGGTGGGCAAGGTCGCCAAGACCGATGTCAATGTTTTGGTCACCGGTGAAAACGGTACGGGGAAAGAATTGATCGCACGAGAACTACACGGACTATCGAACCGAAAAGATGAGGTTTTTATTTCGGTAGATATGGGTTCCATCTCCGAAAATCTATTCGAAAGTGAACTTTTTGGACACCTTAAAGGTTCATTTACCGATGCCAAGGAAGACCGGGCAGGAAAGTTCGAGGCGGCAAGCGGCGGTACCTTGTTTTTAGATGAAATCGGGAATCTTTCGCTGCAAACTCAGGCAAAGCTTTTATCGGCCATTCAGAATAAAACCATTGTTCGCGTGGGATCGAACAAATCGATTCCCGTAGATATTCGTCTCATTTGTGCTACGAATGAAAACTTGGATAAAATGGTGTCAGACGGACTATTTAGGGAAGATCTTCTCTACAGAATTAACACTATCATGGTAGAAGTACCGCCCTTAAGAGATCGTGAGAACGATATATTGGTGTTGGCAAATTTTTACCTCAACAAGTTTGCCACAAAATACGCAAAACCGGGACTAAAAATTAATCAAGAAGCCCAAGAAAAATTACTGAGCTATCCATGGCCTGGCAATGTTCGTGAGTTGTTACATACCATTGAAAGAGCTGTAATATTATCAGAAGAAAATGTATTACGGCCTGCTGATTTTCTACTGAATTCAAAAAATACCTCCATTGCCGAAATCAACCAATTGACCCTTGAGGAAATGGAGTTTAAAATGATTTCCAACGCCCTTGATCAAAATGATGGAAATTATAGCGCGGCAGCGGAACAGCTGGGAATTTCGAGGCAGACCTTATATAATAAAATGAAGAAAATGGGAGCCCCCTGACCCCCGAAAGGCGGAGCAGAGCGCAACCGAAGCACAGTTGAAAGATTAAACTTGAACTTGTCATGCTGAGCTTAGTCGAAGCACGATAAAAAGGTGGAATTATAAAAAATGGTAAGCAGAAATATATATTTACAATTAATTTTTAGAATACTTCTGATTTCAGCATCTGCGCTGGCAGTAGGTTTTCTCTTTTTCAAAGAACGGTATATTCTAGCCAGTTTTGCCTTTGTCTTTCTGGTCTTCATGACGTATTCCTTGATTTACTATGTAAACCAGACCAATAGAAAAATAGCGTATTTTTTCGATGCCATCAAAAATGAGGATTTCACTTTGCGATTTCCAGAGAAGCTGAGTATCAAATCTTTAGAAGAGCTTAACCATAGTCTGAACATGTTGAATGGAATGATCCAAGACATCCATCTAAAAAAACAGGCACAAGAACAATACTATCAAGAAATTATAAAACAGGCCGATATTGGTATTTTGACCATCAACGAAAAAGGACATATTCTTTTCGCGAATCGCACCATTGAAAAACTTTTGGATTATACGCCGCTCAACCACGTTAAACAGTTATCTCAAATTGATCAAAAACTATACCAACTGTTTCAAGAGCTAAAACCTTTTGAACGCAAATTGATACAGTTGGCCAACGAACGGGGCAAAAAACAATTGGCTTTAAAATCGACATCAATATCATTTGAGAACAAAGAACTTTTATTGGTGGTTGTTCAAGATATTCACAAGGAGCTCGATGAAAAAGAAACTGATTCGTGGGTAAAATTGATTCGCGTACTAACCCATGAAATAATGAATACTATTACCCCTATCACCTCAATTTCTGAATCTATTTTGAAATACTACAAAACAGAAAAGGGACTGACTTCGTTTACTGATTTAAACGAAAATCATATTCTAAACACCGTTAAAGGTCTTGAAGTAATTAAAGGCCAAGGGGGCGATCTGATGGAATTCGTACAATCATACCGTAGTTTTTTAAGCTTGCCTAAACCCGATAAAAGTATCATAAAGGCGAAGCAATTACTAGAAAAGGTAAAGGTTTTAATGAGCCAAGAAAATGACAATGGCCATTTCACTTTTGAAATTGTTACCCAGCCAGAAGACCTAGAGCTGTATATAGATGAAAAACAGATTTCACAAATATTGATCAACCTTAGCAAAAATGCGCTTCAATCGCTTTCGGGTCAAGAAAATGGTAAAATTAGAATTGTTGCCGGTATCAGCAATCATGATAAAAAATACATTCAGGTCATAGACAACGGCCAGGGCATACCCCCTGAACTCATTGATGAGATATTCGTGCCCTTTTTCACAACCAAAGATACCGGTACAGGCATTGGACTAAGCCTATCAAAACAAATTATGCATCTGCATGGCGGGAACATACAGGTAAATTCAAATGAGTTTACGGTATTCACTTTGAGTTTTGATTAGGCACGTAGAAGGATGTTTCCTCTACGGCAGCGATTTATGCAAGCTCTTTAAAAGGGTCCCAAAAATGTTTTTGAAAATCGATAATCTGATTGTTTTCTATTTTGATACCCTCACTTTCAAGCAATTGCTGCATGAGATTCGTTCCGTCAAAATGGTGCTTTCCAGTTAATAACCCAATCTTGTTCACTACACGATGCGCGGGAATATCATCTATTGTATGAGATCCGTTCATGGCCCAACCCACCATGCGCGCACTTCGTGCCGCCCCTAAATATTTTGCAATAGCCCCATATGAGGTAACCCTACCGTAGGGTATTTGCCGTGCCACGTCGTACACTTTTTGAAAGAAATTTTTAGTGTCGGTATTTGTCATTTGTAGAATATTCGAATCAGCGTGATCATTAATAATAATACCATTAAAGCACTTAAAATATAATTGCTGTTTTTCGAAAACCCATCGGTCTTACGCTCCATCTTATTGAAATAAAAGACATACAGATACATAACCGAAAAAGTACCAAGCCCTGCCGCTAAAACAAAAGTCAAAATATCGGTCAATTCAAATTTAATCCATCCAGAGGCATTCCACATCGCATTAAGTCCGCTATAATACGGTATGGTCAACAAATTGACCGCTGCCAAAAAAAAGCCTTTGAAAAAACTGTTTCTTTTACTCACCTCAACTTTTCTGACAGGCTTTTTTTTATTTCTTCTTGCGGCGAAGAAAAAATACACGGCAAAAAAAGCAAAAATCAGCAAAGCGATTTTTAATAGCCAGTCGATAACCTCAGGGTTATTATGCAAGAACTTTGAGATATAGACACCAATGGTGGCTTGAACCATTACCATTGTAGAAATACCTAGACTAAAAATAACTCCGTTCAATTTTCCTTTTTCCACACTCATTTTTGCGGCGTTCACGTTTAGAAGCCCCGGTGGCACGGTAGCCATAAAAGCCGCCGAAAAGGTGGCAAAAGAAAGAATTAGAAGATGTTCCATGAATCAGTTTATCCGAAACTGTATATAGGTGATCGGTTTTCCACGATTAAGGTACTGATTTTCGTAGAATGTTTGAATTTCAAGCACTTCTTTTGGGCTGCCCTCATTTTTATAGACATCGTGATTGGCATAATTGATCTCTAGGCCCAAGCCATGAAGCAACCCTAAGGTATACCCATGCATAAATTCGCTATCGGTCTTTAAGTGTACAAGGCCATCTGTTTTTAGAATTTTTCTATATTTTTCCAAAAATTCGGAATTGGTCATTCTGTGCTTGGTGCGCTTATATTTAATTTGAGGGTCGGGAAAAGTAATCCATATTTCAGCTATCTCGTTGTAAGCAAAAAGCTGATCGATCAGCTCTATCTGTGTACGAATAAATGCGACATTGGGCAGTTTTTCCTCTAAAGCGGTCTTGGCGCCCCGCCATAGCCGGGCCCCTTTAATATCGATACCAATGAAGTTTTTATCAACATTCTGCTTCGCAAGGCCTATGGTATATTCACCCTTACCACAACCCAATTCAAGTACGATCGGGTTTTTATTTCCAAAATGATCGGCCCAATTGCCTTTTAGGACAAAGCTTCCTGTTTCAATTACATCACGTTTTGGCTGAATTACGTTCGTAAAGCCTTCGTTCTCTTTGAACCTTTTGAGTTTGTTCTTGCTTCCCACAAAACTTATTTTAGTCAGGGGCAAAGCTAATGAAATATGACCGGAGGTGTATTAGTCTATTTTGTCTTTTGTTGCGACTTTTCAAGGGTGAACGAGAATTCAGACCCCACGCCTAGTTCGCTTTCAACATATATTTTTTCATTATGTGCCTCAATTATATGCTTCACGATGGCGAGTCCAAGACCAGATCCCCCTTCGTTACGGCTTCCACTTTTATCGACCCTATAAAACCGTTCAAAAAGTCGGGGAATATGTTGCTTCGGAATACCTTCCCCATTATCGGTTACCCTAATGATTACCTTGTTGCGAATAAGATTTTCAACACTAACTTCAGTGGTACCGTTGGTGTGGCCGTATTTTATGGAATTGACCAAAAGATTGGTCAGCACCTGCCTTATTTTCTCTTTATCGGCATTTACATTGATGGGTGTTTTGTATGCCATATCGAAAGTCAGGGTAATCTCTTTCTTGGCCGCTTTCATTTCCAACAAGTCGAACACCCCTTCAATGAGCTCCACAATATTAAAATCTTCTTTTTCAAGGTTTAGA
>JBATIN010000352.1:0-2488 GCA_049667765.1 Flavobacteriaceae bacterium | reverse complement strand
CGCCTTATGCTCCAGTGCAACTTCGTTCACTTCGCTGAACACTTTATAGTGCTTGATAATCGGAGTAACGGAAACCCCTTTTAAATAGGGCTTTTCTAAAAAGTCATTAAATCTTTTTTCGGCCAGTTTAATCAAGAAAACGGTTTGTTCGGGATGAAAACCCTCTGAGGAGGTAATCATCGCTTGGTTAAGCTCCAACATGTGAAGTGCCAAAATTTCCGATCCATGCTTTTTGGCCAATGAAACAGCCACCTTTAAAGCATTTTCAGATTGCTCTGAGAAATCTACGGGTACAATTATTTTTTTCATAATATTATTTTTTAGTGAATACCCCAATGACGTAAACTACCATGCTTCAAAAACCCAAAATTAGATGGTCATCGAAAACAAACGCGTATCGGGAGCTTTTCTATGCAATAAAACATCAAATGTCATACAAATATTGCGTACAAAGGGTCTTCCTTTTGATGTAACGATCAATTTATCGGGAAATAGTTCTACAAGCCCATCATCGATCATTTCCTGGAATTTTTCCAAAACCGTTTCCAGATCGGAAAAATACAGTTCATCCGAGGCCCAAGAAGTCTCTAATCTGCACATTAAATTCAAGATGTGCTTTCTTATGATGATGTCTTCATCCGTCAAGATATGGCCGCGAAAAATGGGTATTATTCCATTCTCGACCAAATGTTGATATTCTTCTATACTCTTTACGTTTTGGGCAAAACTATACCAGCTATCACTGATGCTGGAAGCACCCAGTCCGATCATTAATTGCGTTTTAGAGGCCGTGTAGCCCATAAAATTACGATGCAATCGGCCATTGCTCATCGACTGGTACAAAGTATCTTTCGGCAGTGCGAAATGGTCCATGCCTATTTCATGATACCCAACATCACTTAGCCATTTTTTACCCATTTCGTATTGCATTCTTTTTTCTTCAGGGGTCGGTAAATCAGAATCCTTATAGCCCCTTTGCCCATTTCCTTTTAGCCAAGGCACATGTGCATAGCTATAAAAGGCCAATCGGTCTGGCATAAGTTCCTTTGTTTTCAGAATGGTCTGCTCCACATGGGTCAAGGTCTGATGGGGCAATCCGAAGATAATATCGTGGCCCACCGAGGTATATCCGATCTCGCGGGCCCATTGCGTAACATTTTTTACACTTTCAAAAGATTGAATTCTATGGATGGCCTTTTGTACGGTTTCATTATAATCTTGAACTCCAAAACTCACCCGTCTAAAACCGACATCATACAATGCTTGTAGATGTTCACGGGTGGTATTGTTAGGGTGGCCTTCAAAACTGAATTCGTAATCGGTGGCCTTTTCGGCATGCCTAAATATTCCGTCAATTAAAAACTTTAAATTTTCGGGGGAAAAGAAGGTAGGGGTTCCGCCTCCCAGATGTAACTCTTTTATAATAGGTTTTTGGGGGAAAAGGTTTCTGTATAACGCCCATTCCTTCAATATGGTTTTTATGTAGGGTTCTTCAACATCATGCCTTTTAGTAATACGTTTGTGACAACCACAAAAGGTACACATACTTTCGCAATACGGTAAGTGAATGTATAGGCTAATGCCTTCCGAAGCGTTACTTTCATCAAAACTCTGCTTCACGGTCGCTTGCCATTTCTTCCCCGAAAAGGCCTCTAAGTTCCAATAAGGCACTGTGGGGTAGCTGGTATAACGCGGCCCGGGGATATTATATTTTTGTACTAAACTGCACATAGCAAGTATTTGATTATATACAAACGTACATGTAAGCGCAAGAATATAATATGATAAATATCAGGTAATCTAAGGTCGAGCTTACCTCGATTTTACCTTATTGAGGTTTTCTTGTGCCCTGAACCATACAATTCGCCGGATCAATTCAATAGGCAAAGGTTGATCTATTGGAAATTGTACCGAGCCTTTACCCTGCTTGTAGATGGATAGTTCTTTTTGAAATTGTTGATGTCCCGTAGGTGTAGCATAAAACCCAATATGATTTTTAAAGCCGGCGAAATAGAACAAGGGTTTACCGCCAAGTTTATAGGCCGGCATGCCATAACTGATCGACTCTTCGGCCGAAGGGGCATTTTCTTGTATGGTCGACCGCATTTGCCGCAATTTTACCTGCACATTTTCAGGAAAATCCCTAAGATATTCTTCCACAGAATTCGGTTTGTCCATACGATTACATTTTTATGGGGAAAAACTGTCCGAACCGCACATCTTGTAACAAGATGCTAGACCAAATCAGGATACCGAAAACTACTGGCAATAGGGTATTCAGTATCGGATCACCATGAATCAGATGAGTGGCCACCGCACCACCAAGCCAACCGGTCAACAGTGCAGCACCTAAAATTGTTGTTTTTGGAACGATAAATAAAACAGTGGCCGCCAATAGTACAAAACCTAAATACAATATCGTCGATTCAGGATAGCCAAATTCGACCGCCCCGTTTACCGCCATTTCGGTCTGAAGCAGGTTTTGCGC
>JBATIN010000351.1:0-2655 GCA_049667765.1 Flavobacteriaceae bacterium | reverse complement strand
GGCGTGATCAGTATGTACTTTTATTATGAAGACGATAAACCAAATGTTGCCACAAAGAAGATTACTGCACAAACTAGGTTTGAAAAGTCTATCACATAGTGAGTGCGCTAGCAAAAATAAATACATTATTTAACTAGTTTTCAGTATAAAACCCCAAGGTCTTTATAACAAGTCCCTTCTATTAATGGGTCAATAAATAATCGACCATATTTAGGGTTACGGCCTTTATCTTTTCCGAATCCTTTCCGGTCATACCAGTTTCTGCACACCAATCGGTACTCGCTGTGTTAATGATCAGTCCTGATTCAGGTTTTTTCTGTAATAAGACCCATGCGGCATTCGAGCCAGGCATTCTTGACGCTAGATCATAACCAATTAGTTCATAGCGATGAAAATTAAAAGAATTTTGTAAGGTTACCTTATCAGCATTTTCGGCAAAGTTGAGTTGTGCCCCGTCATATTCATGGGTCTTCACCCATAACACATCGTTTTTCTTTATATCCATACCTTTAAAAAAAGGAGCATCGGGATTCGTGATCTTAAAACCGTCCCATCCTTCATCCGACTTTTTACCATAACCCCCATGATTAAAATCTACCCCTATAGAATTCATTGGTGAATAGGCAAGAACGCTATCCGGCCAGTTAACTGTTTTTAATCGAACATCCGCAATTGGATCATTCTCAAAACTTTTATAACAAATCATTTGATTACCATCATCACTATATCGTACCTGCCACCACATCGTATTTCCACTTAAAATAAGTGCGTTTTTTCCTTGGTCGACAAAACGATCAAAATTCAATCTTGCTTTTCTCGTCCAATACTCTGAATGTCCTGTAATAATCAATAGCTTGGCATTTGAGATTGTTTCGTAATCGTCTAAATCCCTATCACAGACATACCCGATTTTATATTGGTTTTGAGTAGCAATCCATTTTAAAAACTCGGTGGAATGTTTGGGTAATTCAATGGGTCTTTGAAAAGAAACTATGGTGGCAGCCTTGTCGTCGGATGAGTTGTAATCATACAAACTTTTTCCGCCACTATCCCCATAGGCATTTTCTGTATTGGATGAATATAATACCAAAATATCAAAAGGCTCGGAAGGTTTTACTACAAAAGGAATATCATCAGCAAAGGTATATACTCCGCTCTCAAGATCCGGCACTTTTATTTTTAAGGTTGGCGAATAACCGAAACCTTTGGTATAGGGCATCTCATTCGAAATAGATTGTGATTTTATAGCTGTAGTATAAGTGTGTCGCGTATTGCCGTTAATGTCCTTTAATTCTATTGCTACCTCATCAAAACTCTTCCATGAGCTTGCAAAAAGTATTAACGAATCACCAGCCTGATACGATACCTTGTCGGTATACCCTTCGCTAATGGGGCTACACGAAACCAGAATAAACGCGCAGCAAATCAAAAAAAAATGAATACCATATTTCATATCGAATATTATTGAACTTGTAAATAAAGCTTGCTATATTTTAAATGTTGAATGTGTGACCAACAACTATTTCTTGGTAAATGGATTGATATCTTTGGGCTATATGCCGCCATTCAAATTTAGAAAAATCAATAGTATCAACCGCATAAGCAGGATAATTATCAATGATTCTTTCAATTCCTGACCTTATAGAAGCTGTAGATTTTGAATCGACAAACTCGCCAACCAAAGGGCCGAAAGTATTATCTACACCTTGATTTTTAGAACATACTATAGGTAGTCCCTGCGATAACGCCTCTACATAAACAAGCCCAAAAGTTTCACTGATCGACGGCATGGCAAATATATGACTTTGCACATATATTTCTTTTAGTTTTGCCTTGTCGTAAATAACGCCATGGTAAGTAATTTTCGAATTATTGCTCTCCACAAGGTTTAAAATTTTCGTTTCGTGCCCGCCGCCTTTGCCAACTATATTCATGTGAAAATTGCTTTTTTGAGCCGAAATTTCCAAAAATGCCTGAATTAGCCTGACCACGTTTTTATTTTTTGAAAAGTCTCCTATGTACAATAACTCGGTAGGCGGCTGGTCTTTTTTCGGTGTAATATTGTTCAACCAATATGTATCTAAACCATTATTAATCACCATACTTTTTTTACGTAGCTCCAAAGCATTCGATTTTGCGAACGATAACTTAAAAAAAGTGTTCTCCAATGATTTACTGATAAAAATTATTCTACTAGCATTACCAATAATTTCTTTTGCCAAGGGATATAGATCTTTTCTGTATTTTGAAAAGCTATTCACATCGGCTCCACGAACACTTACGATATATGGAATATTATAAGCTTTATATAGTTTTAAAGCCAAAGCCCCATCGCTAAAAAGTGTCGTTGCATGCATCACTTGGTACTGCTGTATATCCACTTTGGCGATCAGACTCGAATACAGATGTGTAATTTTGTTTCTAAACAATAGCCTGTGAATCCTTTTCATAGGCAATGATTCAACAATAGGTAAGGTTGAGTTTTCCTTTTAACGGGCGATTTTCTCCTCTTGGTTAGGCCTAACAGAATAATAAATCGTCTGATCGATGCCTAATTGATCTAATTGCTTGTAAAGATTTTCGTGTACTTTACTTAAAATCAATGCATTACAAATATGCAAACACTTCATTATCCAAATTTAATTACTACTAACC
>JBATIN010000350.1:0-4581 GCA_049667765.1 Flavobacteriaceae bacterium | reverse complement strand
GCTTTCTTGAAATCTACTACCGCCGAACGACCCTCCGATTACCGATCGTAGATTGACGGACAAAGGTTTGCTTTTATTGGTAAAAAAAACGATCTGAGATTCTGAATGTCGATACGTGCCAGGTTGAATAACGATATTCTTACCTCTAGAAATATCAAACGGTAAAACAACGCCCTCGGTCGTAATGTTCAGACCCGTATGAAGTTCGGTGCCGCTTTTCCATGCCCAGTGATTATCTATATGAAGGAAACCCGTCTCCAAAAATCCGTCAAAATTCCAATATCCACGATAAGAAACATGAGGTCGGTATTCCAATATTTTAGCATCAGGGTCTTTTTTTCTAAGGTGGTACAATACCAAACCTTCAGGCTTGCGAAAAGCCGAACGTAACAAAAAACCGACCTCTGGGTTAAACCCTTGCCCTACTTCGGTATACGCAGCCCTAAGTTCCCAATTATTCCAATTATAATCGGATTGTAATTTGAACGAATGGGCATTTATAGTATCGTTCTGATCAAAGGTCTGTGCATAAAAGCCTGACAAACGTGCTTTTCTACCCAAGCCAAGTTTGCCGTCTAAAGCTAGCGTACGGTTAAAATTATCAGATTGTAGTCCTTCCTTATTTATAAAAACTGCACCTAAAGCAGTGCGCCCTTTAAATTCGTGATTGACACGGGCCACGGTAAAATTATTTTCTTCAATACCCTTATCCTGAACATCTTCTGTCCACATGCTTAAGAGGCCCACATTGGTGCGGTTCAATTTTCCTGAGAGACGCGCTCCTCCAACAATAGGAACTATATTTCCATTATCTCCAATGCCGATTCGGCGACTAAAGAATAAATCAACCTCACCGGGACTGCCCACACTGAAAAGTCCGGCATTCTCTAAAAAGAAGGGACGTTTTTCGGGAAAAAACAAATTGAACCGATCTAGGTTGACTTGTTGGTCATCGACTTCTACTTGGGCAAAATCGGTATTATAGGTGAGATCTAAGGTCAAACTAGGGGTAACGCTAAACTTGACATCGCCCCCTACTTCACCATCAAATTTATTTTTCGGATCGGTGACGGTAAAATCTTTGTCCATTCTTCCTAGTACATACGGAATAAGTTTTAGGTTCCCTGGGCTAGGCAGATCCAAGCCGGTCAAAGTACCTGCCAACGACAAGCGTTTTAAATCAAGGCCTACCGGAATGGTCGCCCAATAGGCTATCTCATTGGTTTTTCTAATATTCCTCCTAAAATTGATGCCCCAATCCTTACCGGCCTGAAAACGTAAAGTTCTGACCGGGATGGCAAATTCGGCGCTCCATCCAAAATCTCCTACCTGCGTTCTTACTTCGAACGAGGCATCCCAATTGAGATTAAAACCTCCAATTGTTCCTCCCTGTTGCCGATTGGCGTTAAAATTCCCCTGTCCTTCATTATCCACTTGGGCATCGTATTCTACCGCCAAAGAATTCGTTCCAAAGACAAATCCATTCTGCCCATCTTTATAGGTATCCAAAATAAAAAGAAAGGCATCAGTATTGTCGAGGTCGGCATCACGGCGGGCATCCGATACCACGAGGTCATCAGGTCGTGAATCATGACAGACTACTGAGAGATAGAAAGTCTCCTTGGTGTATGCAATGCGTATTTCCGTCTTCTCGCTCGCCGGGCTGCCAAAATTAGGTTGCGTTTGGGAAAGCTCACCAATTGGTTCTATTGCCAACCAAACCTCATCGGTAAGCACATGGCCATCTATAACTGGAGATGAAGCTATTGCCACTGCTTTCGCGGTAGGGCGGTCGTTGCCGTAAGTGGAAGTATTTTGGGAAAATAGTAAATAAGGCAATAGCAATACCCCAATTAAAAGGGTCGATTTTATAAAGTTCAACATTGGGTTACAGCTGGTTTAATAACAAAATCAATAGCTTAAATATACATTTTTTTACATTTATATAACATAAGAAAAGCGACCCTGAAGGTCGCTTTTACAATTGTGTCATTTGGGTAAAAAAAGATTCAATTACTTGCCTAATCTTTTAATTACCAAATTGTAAAAGGCTGGTCTGTTTTTCATTCGTATTCCCGACATCTTTCAGGCCATCGTATTAATTGCTTTACCCCTGTTGATTTTATGGCAGCCCATTTATCTGCCAATTCACTCAAAATACCTGTATTTAAATTGTAACTAACTAATCTGATAATTCGATAATCTATATTTAAAAAACCTTATAAAATTTAGAAATAATTGTTCAAAAATGATGAAATTATAGCAGAGAAACGACTTGCTTAAAGAAAAAATGTATCTTGGTGTGTAAGTATCAGCATGCTGGCCAACGTCTTTTTAAACGTATTGAAATCCAAGTCTTATAAAACAAAATTAGAGGTTGTAAAACAATACGGTTTTATGTTTCTGCCGATTTGTTTATCTTGTTAAAATCTTAAACCACCAACCCTTATGACCATTTATTTATTTGAATTAATAGGAACTGCAATGCTCTTGCTTTTAGGCAACGGCATCGTCGCAAATGCCATACTTAAAGGCACCAAAGGCTCTGACTCTGGATGGGTCGGTATTTCGTTGGCTTGGGGGATCGCAGTTTTTACAGGAGTTTTCATTTCTGCCGATGTCAGTGGGGCTCATTTGAATCCCGCAGTGACCCTTGGTTTGGCAACAGCCGGAAAATTCTCGTGGGACATGGTGCCCGGTTATATGGCCGCCCAAACCTTGGGTGCCATGTTAGGCACTACCTTGGTATGGCTAACCTACAAAAAACAATACGATGCGACGGAAGACCAAGGAGTACTCTTAGCGACTTTCGCTACCGGACCAGCGATACGGAGTCCGTTTTGGAATTTTATCACCGAGGTGATCGGCACATTCGCACTGGTCTTCGGAGTTATGTTCATTGCTGGCGGAACCATAGGCGACGAACCTGTAAAATTGGGATCATTGGACGCACTGCCCGTTGCCCTATTGGTCATAGGTATAGGACTCAGTTTGGGTGGCCCCACGGGCTACGCCATAAATCCGGCACGTGATCTGGGGCCACGAATTATGCACGCTATATTACCCATAAAAGGAAAAGGCAATAGCGACTGGGGTTATGCCCTAGTTCCGATTATAGGGCCAATGGCAGGGGCTCTACTAGCTGCAGGTCTTTTTGTTTTACTAGGATAAAGCATGGATAGATAATAGATAAAACCGAAATTGAATTGACACGGTTGTCGTGTTATGGCATTGTAACGAATCATTTTTCTGAAAAACGGGCAAATGCCTATCACATCAAATTCATAGAACATTTACCAAATTAAAGTATCTTTCCTCCTCAAAAACCTATATGAGATTTTTATCAATTCTATTCTTCACCATAACCTTTGTATGCCCAGCACAAGAATCTAATCGATTTTTAGGGGAAGTGGAGGCCATACACAAAAAATATGACTCCCTTTGGGATGCCTCAAAAGAGACCATTGTTTTTACCGGCAGTTCAAGTGTGCGCATCTGGAAAGACCTTGAACAACGATTTCCTGCACATCAAATTGTAAATTCGGGCTTTGGGGGATCACAGGCCAGCGACCTTCTTTTTTATATCGAAGAACTCATTCTTCGTTATCAGCCTAAAAGCGTGTTTATTTATGAAGGGGATAACGACATCGCCACACGTAAAAAACCAAAGAAAATTATTGAAACGACCCTTGAAATTATTTCTAAGATCAGGGCAGAAAATCAGAATACAAAGATCGTGTTGATCGCTGCCAAACCGAGCATCGCAAGATGGAATCTAAAAAGGCGTTACCAACGTCTCAACCGAAAATTCAAACGAATAGGCAACAACGACCCCCAAATTTTTTATGCCGATGTGTGGCGACCTATGTTGGATAAAAGAAGGGTAAAACAAGATATATTTATTGAAGATGGCCTACACATGAACGCCAAAGGATATGAGATTTGGTATACGGCCTTGAAAGAATTTGTAGATTGAAAATGATTTCGAAACACACAAATAAACCACAAATCAAGTAAGGCGGTTACACTTATTTTTCAAAATCCATTGGGTTTTTAATAGCTGAAAAAATTAATTAATAAACTAGTTAAGTAAATTTTTAAAACATGAATTCGATCCTAACAAAAAGTCTTCTTTTATTGCTTACCGTAATGACTTTGGCCGCCTGTGCCGAAGAGAAAAAGAACAGGGTACTAAATTTTGCTAAAACCGATCTGGCAGCGGAAAACCTGATACCGAAACCATTAAAAATAATACCAACGAACGGGGGATTTGCCTTAGATAAGTTTACCGCCATCTATACCCCAAAAAATGCTACCGGGTTTGAAGAAATAGGCAAGTTTTTGGCAAAGAAGATCAAAGACCAGACCGATCTTGATGTTCAGGTGAACGTTGATGAAATTCCTGGGCGTGAAGGCATTATTTACATCAACCAATCCGATAGTCTTGAATTGAATGGTGCCGAAGCCTATCAGCTCTATGTAACCAATGACTCGATCATCTTGAATTCGAATACGGCAGAAGGGGCCTTTCGAGGCATCCAGACCTTACGGCAATTGATACCCGAAACCAGCATTGACACC